>DASRVI010000358.1:0-2222 GCA_035655135.1 Acidobacteriota bacterium
GCATTTTATTGCCCGAAAAAGACACAATCGTCTGATCAGTTTAGTGGCGGAATATCCTCAAATATTAGGGATCGGAATAGATGAATCCACTGCTGTTATTGTCAAGCCAGATGAAACATTTGAAGTGTTTGGAGAGAGCAACGTGATTGTTTATGATGCCTCTGGAGCAGACACAGAAATTCTCCCTTCCTGTAAAATGAGCGCCTATGGAATAGTCATGCACATTCTGAAATCAGAAGACCAATTTAATTTAAAAAGTAAAAAAGTGATGGAAAAATAGAACCATTCTCGATTTTTTTATTTATTTTTGATAGTGAAGCGAAATTTTCTTTTCTCTTCAGCATACTTTTTTAAAAGAGCAAGCTCACTCTCTCCCCAATCCCTGCTTTTAAAGACATTCTTTAGAGTGTGAACGTCAACAGTACATACCTCGTCCCACTTCCCTATTTCTCTCAACAAAGCTTCCAGTTCCTCTCTTTCCCTGGAGCTTTTCCCGGGAAAAGAAATATCTTTGTATTCATTTACAGATATTTTTTTCTCAGATCCGGCCACTGCTGAAACGCCCTCTTTCTCACAAAAAACAATCAGCGCCTCCTCGATCTTTTTGAGCTTTTCTCCGGCTTCTTTCTGATGCTCCTTAAGCTCATCTTTAAGGCGAACATACTCATCCACCAGCTTCAATCCAGGGTCATTGAGGTATTCGTTTTCTTCTTTTCCCTCCAGCTCCACTTGATGCTTCCACTCCGGGCAAATCGGTTTGTACAAACACCAGGAACAAAGCTCTGATACATTGGCAGGAAACTCGTCGGCAGCCTCTATGTATTTGATCTCCTCCAGTATTTCCTGTCTCAAATCTTCAAGCTCCTCATGGGTGCGGAATGATTCCATCTCTTTGTCAAAGTTGAGAAAATGCCACACCAAGCGGGCTTTTTTAAAATCCTTGAACTGTTCTTTAACCCATAATGAATACATAGCCAGCTGTCTGTCTCTATCCAGAGTTTCCTGGTCTATCAGAAAGCTGCCTGTTTTATAATCATGGACTTCATACAAGCCATCTCCCCTGTACATCAGCCGGTCGATCCTGATATGAAACGAATATTTCCCCTGTTCATCCAAAGGAAGAAAGCGTTTTGTCTCAAGCCCTAGGATTCTTCCTTCATCAAAGGGAGCGTGCCTTTGAAAATAATCCTTAAGCTGCCTCTCCCCTATTTTTCGGTAGTTATCCTGGGTGTAATCATCCTTGACAATGATCACAGAATCTTTCCACTTTTCCTCCCATATCTGATTGTAGTAGTCGAGGAGCTCATCCAGAGACATCTGCTTCTCATACTGTTTATCCCGGTAAAGCTTTTCCAAAGCCTCATGAACCCGGGAACCCAGAAAAGTTTCCACTGTATCCTCAGCTTCCACTTTGATCCGGTCAATATAAGCGTACTTATACTGAAGAGGGCATTTCTCATAGGTCCCGATCCTTGAAATGCTGAATGCGGTCATTTTAGATAATCCTTATAATTTATTTCATTTTAGATTAATTCGCTCTGAATCTCAATCCATCTTCAAAGCCCGTTTTCCCATAAGATTGAGCTTGTATTTCCTGATGATGTCCGGTGTGACCACCTCTCCCCGGGGATTTTTAAAATAAAGGGCATCAAACGGACACTGGACCATGCAGGCTCCGCACTGAACGCACTGAGAAGCCCTGGGCATTTCAGCCGAGTGCTTTTTTGGATGAACCTCAAAACAATTCCTGGGGCAGACCTGCTCACAAAAATTAGCTCCCCTGCATTTTCCTTTATCCAATTGAACCGTAAAAAGACGATCCTCATGCATTCCGCTTTTATAAACCGGAGTGCTTCCAGCTAAATCAATGCTCAATAGAAAAACCACCACCAAAGACAGAATCCCCCACCTGAGCCAAAATCCGTTGTTAAAAGAATGGGTGACCCCACTGTAGACCAGTAAACCCACTAAAAAAGTCGCCCATAGACAGAAAAAGACTCTCAAAATCTCAAAAAACGAATTTTTGGGGCGTGATTCCTGATTGTTTTCTCCACCCAAAACCCATTTGGAATAAAGAGGAAACAGCAGAAAAACCATAAATGAGATCCCCCAGATAAAAAGAATGGATGAAAGAATCATCTCGGGCCAGAATAAAGCGGTCAAAAGCCCGGCTGCGGCAGATAAAGGAAACGCCCACATCACAGCTGCCTCTATTCTTTGAA
>DASRVI010000359.1:0-4411 GCA_035655135.1 Acidobacteriota bacterium
AAGGAATTGTCCCCGGAGGAGGCGTGGCCCTTCTCAGAGCACAGAAATCTCTTGACTCCCTTAAGTTTAAAAATGATTCTCAGATTGGTGTGGATATCGTGAGACGATCCATTGAAGAGCCTCTCCGGCAGATAGCGCAGAATGCTGGTTTCGAAGGTTCTATTGTGGTGGAAAAAGTCAGAGAAAAAGAAACAGATATGGGATTTAATGCCATGACCGAAAAATATGAAAACCTGGTTAAAAGCGGAGTTCTTGATCCCACTAAGGTTGTAAGGAGTGCTCTGCAAAATGCAGCCAGTATTGCGGGTGTTCTTCTCACTACTGAGGGTCTTGTGTCTGAGATTCCTGAAGAAAACGAAGGCTCAGGTCAACCGCCTATGCCTCCAGGAGGAGGAATGTACTAATCAAATGTAGTTGAGACGTTATCATAAGCCCCTTTCTGATTCAGGAAGGGGCTTTTTTTTTGCTCATGATTTATGACTGGAAGCATTTCCAAAACCATAATGAGGGGAAGAGAAAAAAATAATCTATATCACAGAATTAGAGATGCTTAGCTTGTGAATGGCTATTGGCACCTTGAGTGCTATTGTGGTATAAAAAGCTTGTGTTGAAACTGTTTGATAGATACATCTTAAAAGAGATTGCCCCGCCTTTTTTTATTGGGATAACTGTATACACATTTGTGCTGTTAATGAACCAGATTTTGCTCCTTTCTGAAATGTTCATAGCCAGGGGGGTTCCTGCGAACACGGTTCTTTCCCTGCTTTTTTATCTTATCCCATCTCTACTTGCTTTTACCATTCCTATGGCTATTCTGATGGGTGTTCTTGCTGGATTAAGCCGCCTTTCTTCAGATGCGGAAATCACAGCTTTTCGAACTTTAGGGGTGGGCCAGAGGCAGATCCTTAGACCGGTTCTGATATTTTCAATCTGTGGCTGGCTTGTCACTTCTTTTTTCACTCTTTATTTAGCACCCCAGTCTAATTACAAGTGGATAAAAACACTTTCCCAATCCGTTAAATTAGAGGCTCAGTTCAATGTAAATCCAAGAGAATTTTATGATAGGATTCCTCGCACCGCTCTATTTGTTCAAGACATAGGGGAAGAAAATTTATGGAAAAATATATTTGTCCATTTTTCCTATCCTCCTCAAGAGCCAAGGATTATTTTCGCAGAGAAGGGAAGAGTGAATTTATTTCCAGATAAAAAAAGAGCTACTTTAGAGCTGCAAAAAGGGATCATTCATTCCTCCAATATCTCGAATCCAGAAAATTACAGTATGACAGTTTTTAAAAGATTGGAGGAAGAACTGGATGTTCGAAGCCTTTTTGTTGGAATTTCTACTGAAAAAAAAGCCAGAGAAAAGGATATAAATGAGCTGCTGAGGGATATAAAGGACACCAAGAGAGAATTGGGAAAGATAGGCAACTCAGATAAAAACTCCATTGATTTCAAACAAAATAAGAGGAAGCTCATTAAATATCTAGTAGAAGTCCATAAGAAATTCGCGCTTCCCTTTGCCTGTATTATTTTTGCTTTTCTGGGAATCTCTTTGGGAGTATCAACCAAAAAAGGAGGAAGAACCAGCGGCTTTACCTTAAGTATTGTCATCATTGTAATTTACTATATTTTAATTACAGCCGGAGAAAATATTGCCGTCAATGAAGGCATAAAGCCCTGGTTAGGTATGTGGGGGCCCAATATTTTACTGGCGGGCTTGAGTGTTTATGCTTTCACATATTCTCGGAGAGAAAGCCAATTTATGAGGTCTCTGTTTAATGCCTTTTCAAAAAAGAGCAAACCAAAAGTTAAGAAAAAAACAAGAAAGGGCAGCTTAATTCTGCCAAGAATATATATCCGTTTTCCTAACATTATTGACCGTTATATTATTAAGAAATACATCTCTATATTTTTGTTGGTTTTTTTAAGCCTCCTTTGTGTTTTTATTATTATTACTTTTTTTGAAAGCATAGATAATGTTTATGAGCATGAAAAATCTTTAACTCTTTTTTATAGGTATATATGGTTTAAAATACCGGAATTTATCCATTATGTGCTTCCTGTGGCTGCACTTTCTTCAGCCCTCTTATGCCTTGGCATTCTGACTAAATTTAATGAAGTAACAGCCATGAAAAGTTCTGGGATGAGTGTTTTTCGAATCATAGTCCCTGTATTGGTCTTATCCATCATAATAAGCTTCTTTTCATTTTATATTCAGGAAAACATCCTTCCTTTTTCAAGCAAGAAAGCAGAAGAAACTTGGAATCAGATCAATGATGTTCCTCCACGAAATTACAATCGACTAGACCGGCGATGGGTTATGGGGAAAAATGGGGACAGGATGTATTATTACAATTATTTTGATCAAGATCGAGCTGTTTTTAGAGGTATGACAATACTGGATCTGGACACAAAATCGTGGGTGTTGGAGAGAAGGATATACGCTGAAAGTGCAGAGTTAATCAATAATAAACTCATTTTGAGCCATTTATGGGAGAGGAGATTTGAACAAAACAAACCTGTTTCCTTCAGCAAGCAGGAGAAACGAGAACTCAAGGTGATGGAAGAAAAAAGCTATTTTATTAAAGGCATGAAAAAAGCAAATCAAATGCATTACGGGGAGCTAAAGGATTATATAGATAAATTAAAAGTAAGTCGATTTGAGACCACCCGATATGAAGTGGATTTGCATTATAAAATTTCCTTCCCCCTAGCTACTTTTGTGATTGTTTTGCTCGGAATCCCTTTTGCTTTCAGCATGGGAAAGAGAGGAACATTAGTAGGGATAGGCATGAGCTTTGTTATTGTCATTATTTACTGGGGAGCGATAGGAATTTTTAAAAGTCTTGGTTATGCTGGTTATATCAGTCCTTTTTTGGGAGCCTGGGGGCCAAATCTGATTTTTGGCCTTATTGGACTCTATATGATTTTTAATTTAAGAACTTAGTCAAAATTCAGAGTATTCGAATCTCGATTTATTACATTTTATACTTTCCGAAATCTTCAGGTTTTAATTTTTCAAGCCATTTTTTGAGTTTTTCAGAGTCTTCCAGCTTGTCATCAAATTTCAAACTTTGTGCTTTTTCTATAACTTGATCTTTTACATAAATAGGAGTGCCTGTCCGGAGAGAAAGGGCAATGGCATCTGAAGGACGGGAATCTATTTTTATTGATTGTTTATTGTGTTTGCAAAAGATGGTGGCGTAAAAAGTATTATCTTTTATGTCGTTTATAACCACCTTTTCAAGCTTTGTGTCCAGGTTTTCTAAAATGTTCTTTATAAGGTCGTGTGTCATGGGTCGGGGCGTTTCTATGTTTTCAATTTTTAAAGAGATTGCATTTGCCTCAAATACACCTATCCATATGGGGAGCATTCTTTCCATTTTTGGGTCTTCAAGAACCACAATGGGCATTTTTGATATAGGGTCTATAACCAATCCCTTTATTCTCATTTTTATTTCCATTGCTCCCTCCAGAACTAGTCCTAAATATAAGGCTGGAAACCACTAATGTCAAGGAAAGCTGAGGATAAAGAACAGATGGTTATCTATTTGATGTTTATTTCAACATCTTTGGTGTGTGTTTTTCCAGAAATGTTATCTTTGATATCCAATCTGAGAATATACTGACCTGGATCTAAATCCCTGGTCTCTTTTTTCTCTTCTATGATTTCATCACCTTTTTTCTTCCGAACCAGGACTGTTCTTTCAAATTTCAAAGGTTGAATGATAATAGGTGAGTTATAGTTTCCTTCAGCAAAACGGATTAATGGTTCTTCCTGTCCTTCTTTTAAGACTTGATAATTAACCGTGTAGTCGTATCTCTGAGTTTGGGGATCTGGAGAGCCTCCCATCACATAGAAGAAAACTTCACTGGTGTCTCCGGAACTAAAGGTGTTGTTGAGCACAGGTTTGATTTTGAGAATGGAATAAGTGAAATAGCCTTTATGAATGTAAGTTTTCTTCTCAGGAGCTTCCAGTTTTTGAGTGTCATCAACAAAAAAAACAGGTGGGACTTCAAGTCTGTTTCTAATACTGGCGGGGTCTTTGATTTCGAATTCAAAATACTGAGTTCCAATTTTTTGGGAATTGTCTTGGGTGATGGCCATGGCAAGCAGATATTCGCCCGGGGGAAGAATGTATCCTGTGGAATACAGTTCTACTTTTTCTGGGTCATATAAATCTTTATTAACCTGAAAACCAGCTGGAATAAAAGTTTCTTTTTCAAAGTCGCCATCTAATTGATTGAAGATGAGAAAGACATCGAATCTGGTTTGAAGCACATCTGGAGTTTTTTCAACAAAAGCCTGCTGTTCTTTTTGTTCTTCTTCTTGGGGTGCGCCCACAGGAGTGTAGACCAGGTCGGCATTCTTAGCAGTGAATAACAGGATAAAATAGAGATTTTGACTTGC
>DASRVI010000360.1:0-3024 GCA_035655135.1 Acidobacteriota bacterium
TACTCGCAACCGCCAACCAAGGAAAGATAAGAGAGATAAAACATTTCTTATCAAATCTTCCACTAGAAATTTTCTCTATAAAAGACATCAGCTCCGCCTATATATACATAGAGACGGGAAACACATTTATGGAAAATGCTGAAGGAAAAACTCTTTTTTACAGCCGGATATGGCCGGGATTAACTCTAGGAGAAGATTCAGGTCTGGAGATTGAAGCCCTTTCTGGAGCTCCTGGTGTCCGGTCTGCTAGATTTTCAGGAGATAACGCCACAGACGAGAAAAACATAGAAAAAGTTTTAAGCTTATTAAAAGGAATCCCAGAAGAAAAAAGAAAAGCAAGGTTTGTATCCTGCATGGTCTTATCAAGGAAAGATAAAATCATACATAGGATCAAGGAATATGTCTCTGGTTCTATCTTAACCCAAAAAAAAGGAACAGGGGGTTTTGGCTATGATCCTATATTTTTTTATTCGCCTCTAAACAAGACCTTTGCTCAGCTTTCTCCTGAAGAAAAAAATTCAGTCAGTCACAGAGGCAGAGCCCTGAAAAAGCTTAAAGCTTTCCTCCAAGAAAACTTTTAAAAAATCTATTGGCCGACGCCAACTTAAGGTGACACGCCACACCCAAAAAGTTAACATCTGCTTACATTAACAAAACCTTCTCCATCTTTAAATTGCTGATATGCTGTGAGTTATAGACATTCTGAACTTGGCCTGAATATTGCAGATAATCAAATCAAAGGAGGTTTAAATGAAAAATATATTTACCAAAAGCTTGGCTGTAGGGATGGTCATCCTATTTTCGTTTGTATCTGCCGTCTCAGTACAAGGAGGTTTAACTCCAGATTTAGAAGCTAACAAAATCAACATCAACACAGCTTCTCAAGCCGAACTCCAAAAGCTCCCCCGTATTGGTGAGGTAGTCGCTCAAAGAATCATTGAATTCAGAGAGAAAAACGGAAAATTCAAAAAAATCGAGGAATTAATGAAAGTAAGGGGAATCGGAGAAAAAACATTTGATAACCTCAAAGACCTTATCACAGTGGGGCCAGAAAAGTAAAAGGAGAGAGGGAAATTCCCTCTCTCCTTTTACTTGAACTATTCATAAAAAAATGGCGATGTTCTATTTTTATTTTTTTTATCTTTGCGGTAAGTAAAATTTTTTAAATATCAATATCTTGTACTTTTTTCCTGTTTGTATTTTTAATTTTAATCGCCATTTTTTTACCATTGAGGCAAGCCGATCTTACAGCATCTGCCTCGTTACAAGGCATTCGCAGTGAAGGACCACACCTTCATGCCTTGTGCCTCGCATCTGCAGCAACCTCGACTCGTGAATAATTCAGGTAATTCATGACCGGGGGTGGCTTTTTTTATAAACTTCAAGCAGTCTTTTTAAATTAAGGTGAGTGTACTTCTGAGTGGTGGCTAAGCTTTCATGTCCTAAAAGCTCCTGAATAACGCGTAAATCAGCTCCTCGTCCCAGTAAATGCGAAGCAAATGAGTGACGTAAGGAATGGGGGCTTATCTTTCTTTTTAGGGCTGATTTTTTAAAATATCCGCCCACAATTCTTTGGACTGATCTGGTGCTGAGCCTCTCCCCCCTATAATTTAAAAACACAGCCTTCCTGTCAATCTTCCCCTCATGAATCAAATAACGTTTTTTTACATATCTTTTGAGATTTTTCTCCGCTTGGGTGCCAAAAGGAACAATCCGTTCCTTTTTTCCTTTTCCCAGCACTCGAAGAAGCCTTTCTTCAAAATTTATATCAGAAAAGTCTATCCCGACCAATTCGCTGACTCTGAGTCCGGTTGCATAGAGAAGTTCAAGTATAGCACGGTCCCTCAATTCAAGCGGTTTATCAGAAATAGGAAGATCTAAAAATGCATTCATTTCTTCCTCTGATAAAAATGAAGGTACACTTTTTTCCTGTTTAGGAGTATTGACCATTTTAGCGGGGTTCTCATCGATCCAACCTTTTTGAATACAGTACTGATAGAAGGAACGGATAGCAGCTAATTTTCGCGCAGCTGTTGATTTCTTGATATTATTATTGTAGAGATGAGCAAGAAAGCTTCTGATTATTATATTATTAGATTGATGGTATTTTATCTTCTTTGTTTGAATAAAAGAGAGATACTGCTCAATGTCACGTCTGTATCCAGAAATAGTATGAAAAAAACGCTTTAATTCTTTAATCAATCCGTCTCAATCTCTTTATCTCTTTTCTGCTCCCATATTTTTTCTTTATCAATATATTCCTTATAGGAGCAATCTTTTTCCCCGCAGTATAAATAAGGCCTTCCTTTGATCAGGTTTTTCTTGAAAATAATACTCCTTCCGCATTCTGGACAGGATTTTGCGAGGGGCTCATCCCATGAAGCAAATTTACATTTAGGGAAATTGCTGCATCCGTAAAAAATCTTCCCTTTTTTAGTTTTTTTCCTCACAATGCTGCCGCCGCACTCTGGACATTCGATACCTGTATCTTTTTTCTCTTTTTTTATATATTTGCACTTGGGATAATTGGAACAGGCTATAAAAGATCCATACCGTCCATGACGCCAAACAAGCTGAGAACCGCATTGGGGACATTTTTCATCCACAGGTTTCGCTTCTTTTTTATTCAGGCTTTTTTTGAAACGGCATTCTGGAAAACCTGAACAGGCTTTGAATTTCCCATATTTACCAGATTTAATAACCAGAGGACGCCCGCATTCCGGACACTTTTCCTCAGAAGGAATGCCTTTGGCTTTCACCCCTTGTTTTTGGTTTGCTCTTTCTAAATCTTTATCAAGAAGCTCATTATAGGATCTGATAGATTCTTGCCAACTTTTTTCTCCCTCACTTATAAGATCCAGGTCCTCTTCAAGCTGTGCTGTAAATTCAAACTGCATTAAATCAGGAAAATTATTGATTAAATAATTGTTCACGAATATTCCAACCTCAGTAGGGATAAACCTTCCCTCCCTTTTTAACACGTAATCCCTGCCCTGGATTGTAGAAATAATAGGGGCATAGGTG
>DASRVI010000361.1:0-4407 GCA_035655135.1 Acidobacteriota bacterium
CGAAACATCGACCAGTTTTCTGGTTAAATAGCCTGAATTGGCTGTCTTTAGAGCTGTATCAGCTAATCCTTTCCGTGCTCCATGGGTGGAAATGAAATACTGCAAAACATTCAAACCTTCTCTTAAATTAGAAATAATGGGGGTCTCTATGATTTCCCCGGAAGGCTTGCTCATAAGACCGCGCATTCCCGCAAGTTGCCTGATCTGCTGCTTATTACCCCTTGAACCTGAATCAGCCATCACAAACAATGGATTCAATTTATTGCTCTCAAAGCTGATTCTCTGCATATCTTCAATCATCACCTGTGAAACTTTATCTGTCACTGAGCCCCAGACACCAACCACTCGGTTGAACCTTTCTCTAGCTGAAATAATTCCTTCCTGATAAAGGCTTTCAATTTTCTGAACTTCTTTTTGAGCATTACCCACTAATTTGGACTTTTCCGGAGGAGTAACAAAGTCGTTAATCCCTAATGAAAATCCAGCGCTGCTGGCATACTTAAATCCAATCTCTTTCATGTCATCTAAAACTCTAACGGTGGCCGTCCGTCCCAGCTTAAGATAATTATAATAGACTAGGTTCTCCAGTCCCTTCTTCTTTAATTTTCCGTTTATAAATGGAATTTCGTCAGGGAATATATCGTTAAATATAATACGACCCGGAGTGGTCTCTATGAGTTCGTTGTTAACTTTTTTCACAGGGCAAGTCAGCACATCTTGACCGTCATAATAAGTGGATAGATTCATAAAAAGACCTTTCAACCTCACATGGATATGAGCATGAAGGTCGATTTTTTTATTTTCAAATGCAATCAGGGCTTCTTCTTTGGATGAAAAAATTCTGCCTTCTCCTTTTTGTTCCTTTTGGAGAAGAGTTAAATAATAACAACCCAGAACCATATCTTGACTGGGAATGGCTAAAGGTCGACCATTGGCCGGAGATAAAATATTTTGGGTTGAAAGCATTAAATTCTGTGCTTCAACCTGAGCTTCCACAGACAGTGGCACATGGACAGCCATTTGATCTCCATCAAAATCAGCATTAAAAGCCGCACAAACCAGCGGATGTATCTGGATAGCCTTTCCTTCCACTAGGATAGGCTGGAACGCTTGAATTCCAAGCCGGTGAAGAGTGGGAGCCCGGTTAAGAAGAATGGGGTGTTCTTCAACCACTTCTTCCAGATAATCCCATACCTCAGGCCTTTCCTGTTCATGCCATTCCCTAGCGACTTTGACACTGGGAACTAGGCCTTCTTTTTCTAATTTATGAAAAATGAACGGTTTGAACAGCTCCAAGGCCATTTTTTTGGGGAGTCCGCACTGATGAAGTTTCAGTTCTGGACCTACCACAATGACTGATCGTCCTGAATAATCAACCCGTTTTCCAAGAAGATTTTGTCTAAACCGGCCCTGCTTGCCGCGCAAAGATTCGCTCAAAGATTTCAAAGGTCTCCTGTTGGGCCCCAGATGAACTCGACCTCTTCGTCCATTATCAAACAATGCATCCACAGATTCCTGCAACATTCTTTTTTCATTTCTGATGATCAATTCGGGAGCTCTGAGTTCTATCAATTTTTTCAACCGGTTGTTCCTATTGATCACCCTTCGGTACAGGTCATTAAGATCAGAAGTGGCAAACCGGCCTCCGTCAAGCCTGACCAAAGGCCTTAAATCAGGCGGAATAACCGGGATCACATCAAGAATCATCCATTCAGGTCTGTTGCCAGAATCTTTCAAAGCTTTAAACACCCTTAAGCGCTTAGCGGCTCTAAGCCTTCGCTGCTTTGAAGTCTCAGTTTTCATCTTTTTCCTTAAATAGCTGCTTTCTTTGTCAATGTCGATTTTTTCCAGCAAAATCTTAATCGCCTCAGCTCCAATAGAAGCGTTAAATCCATCTCCATATTTTGACTGCGCTTCCTTGTATTCATCTTCAGTAAGGATCTGTCTTTCCTTAAGAGGCGTCTCTCCCGGATCAATCACTATATAGGATTCAAAATAGAGTACTTTTTCCAGATCTTTTATTTTCAAATCAAGGAGCAGGCCTATGCGGCTGGGCAAACTCTTAGAAAACCAAATATGAGCCACAGGAGAAGCGAGTTTTATATGACCCATTCGCTCCCGTCTTACACTAGAACGAGTCACCTCAACCCCGCATCTCTCACATATGATTCCTCTATATTTCATGCGCTTGTATTTCCCGCAAAGACATTCATAGTCATTTATTGGCCCGAATATCTTAGCGCAAAACAGCCCATCTTTTTCCGGCTTAAACGTCCTGTAGTTAATGGTCTCAGGTTTGGTCACTTCCCCCCAAGACCAGCTTAGAATCTTTTCTGGGGAAGCAATACTTATTCTCACTTGATCAAAATCTACTTTAGGTTTTCCTCCCATATAATGCCTTGTTTCCATTATTTCTCTCCTTTAAGGATTTTCGGAACATCAATTCCCCAGGGAAGGACTTCCTCTTCTTCTATTTTTTCCAATTCAATGTTTAAACACAGACTCTGAAGCTCTCTAATGAGAACATTGACTGACTCAGGCAGCCCAGGTTTAAAATCAAGATCTCCTTTAACAATAGCCTCATAGATTTTGGCTCTTCCTTCCACATCATCTGACTTGACAGTCAGCAATTCCTGAAGCGTAAAAGCAGCTCCATAAGCTTCCAATGCCCACACTTCCATTTCTCCAAACCGCTGACCTCCAAATTGGGCTTTTCCTCCCAAAGGCTGCTGAGTGATCAGAGAATAAGGTCCGGTGGAACGGGCATGTATTTTATCCTCAACTAAGTGATAGAGCTTCATTATGTACATATTTCCCACGGTCACTTCACTGTCCAGTAATTCTCCCGTAATCCCGTCATATAAAGGATACTTGCCGTTTTCTGGAAGACCTGCCTTTTTTAAAAGCTCTTTAATTTCCGTTTCAGATATTCCATCAAATACCGGAGTTGACACCCATATCCCCAACTCAGAAGCAGCTAATCCAAGATGTGTTTCTAAAATTTGTCCCACGTTCATCCTAGAAGGAACTCCAAGAGGATTCAATATCACCTCAACGGTTCTTCCATCCGGCAGATGAGGCATATCTTCGTCAGGTACGATCCTTGCAATGATTCCTTTATTTCCATGCCTTCCTGAGACCTTATCACCTACAGAAAGCTTCCTTTTCATGGCTATATAGACTTTTATGGTTTGTATCACTCCAGGCGAAAGCTCATCTCCTTTTTTCAAGGTCTCACATTTTTCCTTGAATACCGATTTTAAGGCTTCTATCTGGCGATTTACTTTCTTTTTGGCATCAGAAATTTTTTCCTTAGCTTTTTCTTTAACCTTTATCTTGGATAAATCCTCGAGAGTGAGCTTCTTTAAAGCCGAGGCAGGTATTTTATTCCCCTTTTTTATATTGATCTTGCCTATTTTAACTCCCTTTTGAACCGCCTCTCCTTTGAGGATAGCCTTTATTTTACGAAGCTTCTCAGTGTTTAATATTTTGATCTCATCTTCCAGGTTCCTTTTCATCATCTCGATCTCTTCTTTTTCAATCACTTTGGCTCTTGGCCCTTTCTCTATTCCTCGCCTGGAAAATATCTTAACATCAATAACTGTTCCTTCTATTCCTGGAGAGCAGTACAATGAGGCATCTTTCACATCCAGAGCTTTTTCCCCAAAAATAGCTTTAAGCAGCTTTTCTTCTGGGGACAGCTGGGTCTCTCCTTTGGGGGCTACCTTTCCCACTAAAATATCTCCGGGTTTGACTTTGGCTCCTATTCTCACAATTCCATTTTCATCAAGATTTCTGAGCACTTTTTCCGGGACATTGGGAATATCTTTGGTGATCTCTTCAGGCCCTAATTTTGTATCACGCGCATCAATGGTTTCTTCAGCGATATGCAATGAGGTAAATATATCTTCTTTTATCAACTTTTCACTGACAATAATGGCATCTTCAAAGTTATATCCTCTCCAAGGGATGAAAGCGCAAAGAACATTTCTTCCTAAGGCTAATTCTCCTTTATCCGTACACGAACTATCAGCCAGTATCTGACCTGATACAACTCGGTCCCCTTTTCTCACTATAGGACGGTGGTTCAGGCAAGTATTCTGATTGGTTCGTAAACTTTTTGTCAATAAATAAAGATCTGTCCCCACATCATAAGTTTTTCCATTAGAGGGCTCATCAATACGAACTAAGATTCTTTCGCTGTCTACAAACTCAACCACTCCAGAGCGCTGGCATGTTATCACATCCCCAGAGCCTTTAGCAATAAGATGTTCGATTCCTGTTCCGACTCGGGGCGCCTCTGGTTTGAGTAATGGAACGGCCTGTCTTTGCATATTAGATCCCATTAAGGCACGGTTGGCATCATCATGTTCAAGAAAAGGAATCAACGAGGTAGAAAGTGAGACC
>DASRVI010000362.1:0-2816 GCA_035655135.1 Acidobacteriota bacterium
AGCCAATTGAGGGATGGTGATGTATTCGTTATCTGCCATTTTTTTTATTTCCTTGCAAAACAACAGCCTGTTAACAATAGTTAATATTAAAGATTTATTAACCTATGTTAACTAGCTATAGAAAGTTAACATAGATTTAAATTATTATCAAGAGATTTTATTCTCTTTTAAGAGCTTACTTAAGGCTAAATCATCGGTGTGGTGAAAAACTTTCACTTAAGGCCGCCACTGCCAACCCGGTGGATTCCCTTCGGCATGAGTGAACTGCTGATTTCTTGTTGACTTAACTGGCACTCCAGGCACTTCTGAATTTCTTTAGCTCTGTGCAATCTCGACTCGTGAATAAATCAGCTTGATACTTATTTACCTCATTGAGTTCATCTTTTCTCCATCCAAAGGAAAATGGATCAAGAGACTTGACAGAATCTTCAACTCCATGTATATTCATTGTATATACAAGGAGACATGATATGGTGACCAAAATACAGAAATGGGGAAACAGCTTAGGACTGCGGATTCCTAAATCCTTTGCTAAGGAAATAGGAGTCAAAGAGGGATGTTCAGTCAATATCCTCTTGGAAGATGATCAGCTAGTGATCCGTCCTTTGCAAAAAGAAAAATATCAACTTTCTGACCTTCTCTCACTGGTGAGAAAGGAAAATATCCACAAAGAGATATCGACTGGAGATGCGGTGGGTCGGGAGGTCTGGTGAAGGCTCAGCGGTATATTCCTGAACGCGGAGATATTGTCTGGCTTGAGTTCAATCCTCAGGCTGGATATGAGCAAGCCGGATATCGTCCTGCTTTGGTTCTTTCACCCAAGGCTTATAATGAAAAAGTCCAATTGGCCCTGTTCTGCCCTATTACCTCTCATATAAAGGGATACCCGTTTGAAGTTATTCTCCCTAAAAAACATAAAGTAACAGGTGCGATATTATCCGACCAGATCAAAAGTCTGGACTGGCAGAAGAGAAAAGCAAAAAGGATAATCTCTGCACCTCAGGATGTGCTCGAAGAAGTTCTTGCAAAAATACACACTCTGCTTGGGTTTGATGATAAGGTATAATGGACTCATGAGAGAAGTCAATATTCTTGTTCTTGGATTCGGGAATGTGGGACAGGAATTTGTCCGGATGGTGGAGAAAAAACGGGATCGGGTGGAACAAGATTATGAAATAAAACCAGTTTGGCTGACTGTTTTCCGCCGGGAGACAAGGTGGGATATCGCTAAAGGCTATGATATTCTTCCACTGTTCAAGAGAGACTTAAGCACCCTATTTCATCCTCTGCAAACCGGAAAAGTTAAGGATGACCTCCAGCTTTGTCTTCAAACAGCTTCTCCTGGGGTGCTTTTGGACTGCTCTGTGTCGGATCCCCAAACAGGAAAGCCCGGATACGAAATCTGGAAATCGGCGTTGGAAGCAGGATGGCATGTGGTGACAGCCAGCAAAGGACCGCTTGTTTATGACTTTAAAGGGATTCAAGAGGCCGCGCAAAAAAAAAGCTGTCGGCTGGGAATCAGCGGAGCAGCGGCAGCCGCTCTTCCCACCGTTGATCTAGCCTGTTATGCCCTGGCTGGCACTGAGATCCGACGCATAGAAGGAATCCTTAACGGAACCTCCAATTATGTTCTGACTCGTATGAGCGAGGGCCAATCTTATGCAGAGGCTTTAAAAGCAGCTCAAGGAAAAGGGATTGCAGAGCCAGATCCCAGCATGGATGTCAAAGGCTGGGACACAGCTTTTAAGATCCTGATTATCGCCAATGCTGTGTTTGGGGCAGCTTACAACCTTGAGGATATGACAGTCACAGGAATCGATACCCTCACCCTAAAGGAATTGGAGGAGGCTTCAAAAAAAGGGCTTCGGTTCAAGCTGCTTGGACGATATGAAAAAATGAATGAAGGAGAAGTGCTGGAAGTAGCACCCAAAGCTCTGGATCCTTCTCATCCTCTTTATCAAGTTTCAGGAAGCGAAAAAGGCATCTCTTTTGAGACCGATACTATGGGAACCATAACCGTTATCGGCGGACGGTCCAGCCCGGTAGGGGCAGCAGCAGCCCTGCTCAAGGACCTGATCAACATATGTTCCAGCACATGACGGCGGCCATCTCTGTTCTTCAGTCAAGTTCTCTTAAACATCAATTTGGGGGGGTCAAAAATCGGAGATCATCTTTTGATCACCCGGACTCCGAACACAGGGCCGGCTGTATTTCCCGGATGGGCTTTGAATTTTACGGTGACCTTTTCTTTGCCAAAAGTCATTTTATCAGGGATATCATAGACCACATTCACAAAGTGACCATCCTTTTTATTGGAAATGTCTTCAGTAGCAATGACTTCTCCGTTTATCAGAATATCAAAAGTCTTGGAACCCGGGTATCCTCCCCAGTAATCCACAGCCAATGCCATGGGCTGGCCCTTATAGACTTTGAGATCATAAGAAAACCAGCCTTCTCTAGCCTCTCTGTATGGGCGCCGCCGGAAGGAGCCGGGACGGGCACTTTCTCCTTTGAAGCCGTGTTCTTTTTCCAGATCCCTCTCCCCCGGCTGAACAAAGTCCACAGTCATCTGTTCCAGCATTTTTTGATACTCCTGTTCCTGCTGGTAAGTCTCCTGCCGCTGCTTCCATGCCTGTTCGGTCATGAGATCCCAGTATATTGAATAGCGCCGATCGTGGGTTTTGTAAAAGGGTTTGAGAACCACATCGCGGGGCCGGCCCACATCCTTGGTTTGAAAGGTATTGGGCTTATCCGGAACAGGCTCTGTCCAATGGGCGGGATTCCGGTCCCGGGTCATAAACACAGGAACATACAAA
>DASRVI010000363.1:0-5773 GCA_035655135.1 Acidobacteriota bacterium
GAGCGAAGCCCGAACCGGGAGAGAGATTCCACGCTGGGGAATCGAGCGGGTGACGAATCCCTTGCCCTTCCCCTTATCTGTCAAGTAAACTCTATCACGGTTTTGGAAATGCTTACCTTTGAGTCTGACTTATTTGAAGAAAAAAAGGAATGACTGAATATCTTATATTTGTGAAGAATATTCTAATTCTTTAAATGTGATAATAAAAGAGATTTTCTCATTCATTTCGACTTTCATGTCTCCGTGAAGCTGCTCTGTAAGCATCTTGACTAACTGCAGCCCAAAAGAGTTGGGTTTATTTAATATGAGCTCATTTTTAACTCCCACTCCATTATCACTGACTTCAAGTTTTATTTTATTTTTCTCTACTCGAGCCATAGATATCTTGACCTCTCCTTCTCGATCCTCTGGAAATCCATGTTTTAAAGAATTGGATATCAATTCATTCACCAAAAGTCCCAAGGGAATAGCTGTATTTATATCCAAAAAAATTTCCTCCACATCTTTTTTTAAAATAATTTTCTCAGAATCAATCCCAAAAGACTGAAAAAGATACTGAGTCAAGCTGCTTATGTATTTTGAAAAATCAACTTTGGAGAGGTCTTCAGATCCATATAATTTCTCATGAACCATAGCCATAGTCTTAATCCTTCTGCGGCTTTCTTTGAATATATTCAGAATCCGCTCCTCCTCAATATCTTTTGATTGAAGGGTCAGCAGGCTTGAGATCACCTGCATATTGTTTTTCACTCTATGATGGATCTCGCGTAAAAGAACCTCTTTTTCTCCCAGGGAGCGTTCAATTCTCTGTTTGTCTTTTTTGCTTTCAGTGATATCCCGTATATAAGAGCGGGTTCCAATGATTTGGCCCTCTTTTTTCAATACCACGGCATCCACTTCGCAAAAAATTGTGGCCCCGTCTTTTTTTATTCCTTTAAACTCATAACTTCCTTTGACTTTTTTACCCGCCTCTCTGCTCTTGTGCAGATTTATGACTTTTTCCCGGTCATCTGGATGAACTAAGGTCAGTATATTCTCCTTCTCAAGTTCTTTTCTTTGATACCCAAATATCTCACACAGCCGGTCATTAAAATACTTAAAATTTCCATCTTTATCATCGATTAATATAGCTATTCGTGCTTTTTCAACCAGATTTTTATATCTTTCCTCAGACTCTTTCAGCTTCTGCTCCATATTTCTGTGCTCAGTGATGTCCCTGATGTGGGCAACAGTCTGTATTTGTCCTGAATAAGTCTTAAATACACCAGAAACCACCTCCACTATTCTCTTTTTTCCATCTTTCCTTATCACCTTGAATTCGTATCGGGGAGGAACCTCCTCTCCCCTCTGCCTTTTTTGGTATCTTTCTGTGACTAATCTTTTTGATCCTTGATCTAAAAAAAATCTGAAATCCTTTCCAACGACCTTTTCCTTTTTATATCCAACAATCTCCGCAGCTCTTTCATTCAAATAAGTTAGTTTAAAATGATCATCTATGGTGAATATACCTGACGGAGAGTTATTCACTACCAGTCGGAAAAGTGCATTCCTCTCTGAAAGTTCTTCTTCAGCTTTTTTTCTGCTTACTGCTGTAGCGACCTGCTCAGAAACGAAATTAAGAATATCTTTATCCTCTTCTGTGTACCTAAACCCCTTTTTATAACTCTGAACCACCAGCACTCCTATGGTTTTATCTTTGATTTTAAGAGGAACTCCAAGCCAGTCCTCAGAAGGAGGACCAACTGAAACCACTTCTCCCCTTTTTTCCAGTTCTTCAAACTCATGCTGGGGAGCCAGAAGTGCTTTTCCTGTCCTTAATACATATTCTGTCAATCCTCTCCCCAATTTCTGAGGAGCAGGAGGTTCTTCCTCTTGATCTACAAAATAAGGATAACTTAATGACCCAGTCTCTTTATCATAAAGAGCAATGTAAAAATTATCTTTAGCTGGCATTAATTTAGCTATGATCTCATGGATTTTTCTATAAAGCTCCCCCAGGCTTTTTGCCGAATGAACAGCTTCAGAGATTTTATATATTGATTCCTGCTTTTTCTTTAATCTCTCCAAATCAGCGACTTTACTCTTTAGTTCTCCCACGTCTTCAGGAAGAAGTTCTTTGTATTTTTTTTTCTTTTTCATTTGTTTCCTTCTTATTTTCATTTATTAGGGAAAATATGATCAATTCATTTTTTATGCTGTATCTGACTATATTGAGCCAATTTTGTGAAATTAATTTTTCTTTTCCTGTTATGTCTCCTCAAAAGATGACAGCTGCTGTTCCAGTTTCACTACGATCTCTCTTAACTGTTCAATAATCTCCTCTAAGTCTTCAGGAGAAAATATATCCCAATCCTCAAGAGTGCATTCATCCCTCCCTCTTTCCAGGCTCTCTATGGCATCTTCAAGACTTTCGATAAGCTGTTCACAGGTCTCTTCTTTAGTCGTCATTTTATCTCTCCTGTCAAATATTTCATTTATGTCATTTCTGTCTATATATCACATGAAGAAATTTATTGTCAAAGGGAAGTCTAAGTTTTTTTAAATTGACCCTTTTTCTGATATGTGATATATTACATAATAGATGTCTAGATAAAAATATCTTGAAAACATCTTTCTGATATTAAAGATTTAGGGCCTAGATAATGAAGGGAATTATTTTCGATATCAAAAAATACGCCATCCACGATGGGCCGGGCATACGCACCACTGTTTTTTTAAAAGGATGTCCCTTACACTGCTGGTGGTGTCATAATCCAGAAGGTCAGTCTTTGGAAAAAGAAATATTTTATAATCCGGAAAAATGCCTTGATGACTGCGCTGACTGTATAGCTGCCTGCCCTCACCAGGCGATCACCAAGGATAACACAGGGATAACCATCAATAAGAATAAATGTAAATTATCGGGCGAATGCGCTGAAGCTTGCCCCACCACAGCTTTAAAAGTCATAGGACGCCGAATAAGTGTGGATGAATTATTGAAAGAAATCGAAAAAGACCAAATTTTTTATAAAAACTCAAAGGGAGGAGTCACTTTTTCAGGAGGAGAGCCTTTAGTGCAGGTTGAATTCCTAGACTCTGTGCTGGAAAGATGTTGCAGTCAAGACATACACACTGTGGTTGATACCTGCGGATACACATCCTTTGAAAATTTTGAAAAAATTATGGATAAAGTCGATCTTTTTCTTTATGACCTGAAAATGATGGATGAAGAAAAGCACATCGAAACAACGGGTGCCAGCAATCAATTAATACTCGACAACTTAAAAAAACTGGGGAAATCAGGTAAAAAAATTAACATCAGGATTCCCTTGATCCCTGAGGTCAATGATTCTAATGAAAACGCCCAAAAAACAGCCCGTTTTTTAAGAAGCATACCGGGAATCAATATTATAAACCTTCTTCCCTATCATAAAACTGGAAATCAAAAATATCTCAATCTAAAAAGAAAAACAAAAAATATACAGCCTGTTCCAGAAATCAAAATAAAAAAATTACAGAAAATATATGAAAAATTCGGTTTTTCTGTGAAAATCGGGGGATGAAATGAACAACAGAATAAAAAAACTCAGAGAACAAAGTGTCAACACAAAACCATTTATATCCACAGAGAGGGCTTTGCTTCTGACCCAATTCTATAAAAGCCCTAAAGTCAAAAAAGTTACCATTCCTGTTAAAAGAGCCCTTGCTTTTAAGTACATCTTGGAAAACAAAAAAATAAATATTAATGAGGGAGAGCTTATAGTCGGAGAAAGAGGTCCCTCTCCAAGAGCCACCCCCACCTATCCGGAAATAAACACACACAGTTTAAAAGACCTTGATATCCTGAATTCAAGAGGAAAAACTTCCTATTCAGTGAGTCCAGAAGTTAAGGCCTTGTATAAAAAAGAAATCATTCCTTTCTGGAGAGGTCAGTCTATAAGAGACAGAATATTCAATGAGGTTTCTGAACAATGGAAAGACGCTTATGAGGCAGGGATATTCACTGAGTTCATGGAACAGCGTGCACCCGGACATACGGTTTTAGATGATAAAATCTATAAAAAAGGATTTGTTGACTTTAAGAATGACATCCAGAAAAGCTTGGATCAGCTTGATTTTTTAAATGACCCTGAAGCGTTTTATAAAAAACAAGAACTTAGAGCCATGGCCATTGCAGCAGATGGGCTAATGATCCTGGCAAAACGTTATTCGGAAAAAGCAAAAAAAATGGCCAAAAAAGAGACCAACAAGCAGAGAAAAAAGGAGCTCCAAAAGATATCTGAAATCTGCTCTCATGTCCCTGCCCATGCTCCTCGTAATTTCTGGGAAGCCCTGCAGCATTACTGGTTTGTTCACTTGGGAGTGATAACTGAATTGAACGGATGGGATTCTTTTAATCCAGGGAGATTAGACCAGCATCTTTATCCCTTTTATAAAAAACAAATAGATGAAAAATCTCTGACAAAAGAAGACGCCAAAGAACTTTTGGAAGCTTTCTGGATCAAATTCAATAATCAACCAGCTCCTCCCAAAGTAGGAGTGACCGCAGAGGAAAGTGGAACCTATACTGATTTTGCTCTTATCAATTTAGGAGGAGTCAAATCTGATGGAACAGACGGAGTGAACGAACTGTCATACCTTATCCTGGATGTTATCAAAGAGATGCGGATCCTGCAGCCCAGCTCAATGGTCCAGATAAGCAAAAAAGGTCCTGACAGCTTTCTTAAAAAAGCTCTAAAAATCATAGAAACAGGTTTTGGCCAGCCCTCCATATTCAACACAGATGTCATCATACAGGAACTCTTGAGACAGGGAAAATCAATAGAAGATGCTCGAGACGGAGGAGCTAGTGGATGTGTGGAGACAGGTGCGTTTGGAAAAGAAAATTACACCCTCACAGGCTATTTCAATATGCCTAAAGTTCTTGAAATCACATTGAACAATGGTTTTGATCCAAGAACGGGAAAAAAAATCGGGCTTGAAACCGGAGACCCATCGGATTTTACAGACTTTCAGGAACTAGTCAACGCCTTCAGAAAGCAGTTGAATCATTTTATAGACATAAAAATAGAAGGCAATAATATCATAGAAAGGCTTTATGCAGAATACATTCCAGCGCCCTTTCTTTCTATTCTCATCAGCGACTGTATAAAAAACGGGAAAGATTATCATGAAGGAGGAGCCAGGTATAACACAACCTATATTCAGGGAGTGGGACTTGGAACCATGACCGACTGCATGACTTCGCTTAAATACAATGTTTTTGATAAAAAAATCATCTCCATGAAAAAACTCCTTCAAGCACTGAGAAATAATTTTAAACAACAAGAAAATCTTAGGCAGAGATTAATAAATAAAACTCCCAAATACGGAAATGATGATGACTATGCTGATGAAAATTTAAAAATAATTTTTGATATCTATTATCAGGCCGTTAATGGAAGACCCAATACAAAAGGAGGGCAGTACAGGATTAACCTCCTGCCCACTACAGTTCATATATATTTTGGGAGAGTCACTGGAGCTACCCCTAATGGGAGAAAAGCTTCGGCTCCTCTTTCAGAAGGCATATCTCCCACTCAAGGAGCTGACATTCAAGGCCCCACTGCAGTGCTGAAATCTGCCTCTAAAATCGACCATGCAAAAACAGGAGGAACTCTACTCAATCAAAAGTTTAATCCCCAGCTTTTTGATGATGAAGGAATAGACAAACTGATGCAGCTGATCCGTTCCTATTTTAGCATGGACGCCCATCACATTCAGATCAATGTGATGTCTGCAGACACCCTTCGCA
>DASRVI010000364.1:0-4146 GCA_035655135.1 Acidobacteriota bacterium
TATTCTCCTCTTTCTATTTCTGCCATCCCTGCTTCTATTTTTGACCATTCTTCTGAACTAACTCTCACTTCATCGATTTCAGCTTTTACTAAATTTCTTATTAATTCTCTTATTTTTCCAGTTTTACTATAACCTTTTTCATTGCAAACTGTATCAAATGCAATATATTCATCTTTAGGAAGACGAATTGTAATGCTTTTCTCTCTCATTTTACCTTCACCTCATTCGTACCATATCTTTTATACAAGATATCTAAAATAATTTAATCACATGCAATATAATGCATTTTAATGCATATGTCAAGTCACATTACATACATTTTAATTAAATTTAGCTGCATCACATCATCATGTTTCCTATCTTTTTCACATCTCAAGCTCTCTGAACAATTGGGATGTTTCTCTTTTAAATATTCCTATCCCGGCAATCGCTGTCCCGAGAAAAGTAGCGATCAAACCTCAATAATTCTCCCATATTGTTCTGGTCCTCTCTTCTTCTCCCTTTGATTGATGATCCTATTCGTCAGTATATGGATTTTTTCCCTTATGGGTTTCCCCGTTTTGAAACCTCCAAGTCTGATATTATGACAAACTTTTCGGTGTGTCCAGGATTTCGGGGGGAGGTTATAAATTCAACAATAACTTTTAAACTGTCAAGAGGAGTTAACGTTTTGTGTTTTTTCTAAATATAAACTTTTTAACACTAAGTCTTAGAAAATATTTTAGTTGATTTTTAAATATTGATCCAAAAAATTTATGATCCTTTGTAATGCATCTGGATTATTTTTTATCAACTCTGTACTGTGCCCATTTTCGACAAGATAGAGTTCTGAATGAACTCCTTGTTTGTAAGAAATGCGTGAGATTTTAGCTCGGTTTATTTTGTTTCTTGTTATTGATGCAGTGAAAACTCTCTGGGTATTTTGCAAGCTCATTCAATTCTTTATCAGTCAATTGAATGGGAACTCCCAGGCTCCAAAAATAATCAAAAGCCTTTTCTATGTACTTTTTGTTTAGTGTATTTTTAAATTTTTAATGTCATACACTATACTCCATTTGGTAAAATTCCCCTGGGAAACTTCTTTTAAAATCTCAAATGAGTATTTTATTTTATCTTTAACCTTTGAGTTAGAATAGTTATCTATCATTCGCGCCGCTGTAGAAAAATTATAGAGTGACCTATTGTAATCTGTGTTGATTTGATTATGATAAGCTGAAACTGATTCATCATATGGACTGTTTGTCAATATGGGTACTTTAAATTCCTCACCGGATACAACATGCATCTTTCCGTTAATAAACTCTATAACAGCTCCCTCTCCCCTGCTGTCACAAATAAGAAAGTGAAACTTTGAGGTCTGATCCTTTATCCTTATCATTTTATCTGTGGCAATGACTTCCTCGATTGTTGAACAGTTGTCAAGTTGGTATTGTATCCACTGGCATGCTGAAATCGGATGACGGCTGTCTTTTGCGGGATATCTTGTAAGATCAAAAGTCATCTGTTCAACCACCAATCTTGTTTCATTCATTCCCCCGTAATGAAAACCTCTGCCAACCTGGTTAAATGTGATACTTCCGTACCTTGAAATCCATTGAATAGGTTTTTCTAATGACTCTACAAGTGCAGTCTTTCTCACATTTTTTTTATTCACTATCAATAAACCAGTTCCAATATGCCAGTCTAAGTTATGCCCCAACAATAGGCTTTGGTTGTTCTTCAAAATAAATGAGGTGCATGGAAATACAGGAGAAGCGGCTGATAATAAAATCACTAAAAAAAAGATTAATACTCCATTCCTCGTATCTTTCATTTCTTTCTCCTTCCTCAGAGTCAATATTACCTGAAATATGAAGGGAGTAAAACTACTCTTTCTAATATTTATTAAATAAATTACAATATTTATGATGCTCTCTTCATTTCAACAAGCATCCAAATATCAATGTATCAATATATAAAGGGGGGATAAAATGAAAAAACTTATAATCATATTATCAGCCGCTGTCATAATATTAATAACAATAGTGATTGTGTTTCCATTGTTTCTTCCCAAGAGGCAATCGATCAAAACAACTGAGCTTAAACCACTAAGAACATTCGGGGGCCTTGATGTTTCTGAAGAGGCTATTTTGAGCTCTCCTTCGGATATGGTGATCAATCCTGACGGAAATATTATTGTGAGCGATAGTCGGGAAAATAAAATCATTGTGTTTGATCGTGACGGGAGAGTCATCAATCAATTCGGGAGGCAAGGAAAAGGTCCTGGGGAATTACATGGGGTTCGTTATATTGGGGTCAAGGAGGATGCTCTCAAAGTCTATGAGGCAAATAATAATCGAATCCAATACTTCTCGTTTGATGGACAGTATCTGAACATGATCCCTTTAAGGTTTAATATTGGTATGGGGGGTTTTGTTTTCGGAGACAATGATGATGTCTTTATAGCAACCAACGGCTTTAGAACCTCAGAGCTCATTCGTCATTATAGGATAAGTGGAGAAAAGCTCGATTCAATTGGCAAAATAGAAGGGGAACCTTTTAAGGGGTATTATATGTTTAAGATCCAGGAAGATTTGATAAAAAAGAAAGTTCCTGATGAATTTAGAAACAATATAATCCTTTTTCAATCTCAAGAAAGAAATCTATATGCCTTTTATCAGTCACTACCTCTGGTAAAAATTTACTCTGAAAAAGGTGAATTAAAGGAAGTTGTCAGTCTGGATATCCCAGAGTATGAAGAGATTGTTGACAGCTGCTCAAAGCTTAATCTCGAGATAAAAAAAGAAGGAGAACCAGCTTTTTCGCCATTGCGGATTTGGAGAGATGGTTTTGTTTCTGACAAAGGAGATTTAATCCTGCTCCTATGGAATTCTGAGAAAATGATTCTTTATAAGTTTGATAAGGAGGCCCGTCTTGTCCACTGCTATAAAGGGGTTGATGATAATATTTCGCTCATAGCCGCGCATGGACCGGACTTATGGGCTTATGGGCAGGACACTCAGATTTTTTATCAGTTTCAATTAGAATAAAAAAGGGGAATTGATTATAAAAACTGGTTCCTTTTTTTCCCATCCTTTCTTTTTCAACATTGATTGGAAATTTCTATAGTAAAAATCTGAAACAATTCCCAAGAGATTGGCTCTTTTAACAATAGCTTGCATAGAAATTCCATATATTTTTTTAAGTTCCCTAATTCCCAAATGGATATTTGAGCCATTTCTTCTGGAATATGAAAACCGGTTTGAAAGAGAATATTGATTTTCCCTGGCCGGTGGCTAAAATTGTAAGACAGCTTTGACAAATTTTTATAAATAGCCTAGTTTAGAGTAACAAATGATGACCAAAAAGAATTTTGGATTAAAGCCAATAATTTATGTCTAAAAAAAAAATTACCCTCCTGACTTTAATCCTCTTCCTGGTCCTTTTTTCTATTCGGTTTATCCATCTTTCAGCAGACCCTCCTTATGATTTGAGTATGAGTGGAGGACCTTATGGAGATCCTGGCGGATACAGCTTTAATGCTCGAAATAAAATCCTGTTTGGAAAATGGGAAATTGATAACTACAATCCTATGTATATTAGCATAGTACCCCATTACTTTACTTACTTCATTTTCAAGCTATTTGGAGTGGGATATGCTCAAAAGAACTTAGTCCCCGTTATGTTCAGCTGCCTATCTATTTTCTTTTTTTTCCTCCTTCTCAGGAAACGTTTCTCTTCTTTTTATGCCCTTTTAGGTTCCAGTCTGTTAGGGATGAACTATCTCTTTCTTATGTTCAGCAGAGTAGCGAATAGGGTCATGCCTCCTCTTCTTTTTTTACTTATAGGGCTTTATTTTCTTCAAAAAGGCAAGAATAAAGCCACCTGGCTTTTTGGAGCTGGTTGCTCCTTTTTTTTAGCTCTCATTTCTAAATCTGTGGTCTTTTACATACTAGGAGCAATTGGATTGGGATATTTATTTTTTTTGGTTTTTGGTTATTCTCTCCAACAGATAGCAAAAAGAATAGCCTATCTAGGGATAGGCTTTTTTCTTCCTTCTCTCCTCTGGTTTATCTTTATTTATCTCCCCCATAAAGACTCGATTTCAATTTTTATGCAGCTCAATAGGACTCTTATACTCCCTCCCTCAAATTTCATTGCAATACT
>DASRVI010000365.1:0-2610 GCA_035655135.1 Acidobacteriota bacterium
CATCTCTATCCAACTCCCTTTGAATAGCAGAGGTAATCAGTTTTCTGCTGAACAGAGTCACTATGGTGTGTATAGCCAGTCTATCTTTAGGAGGAGTTTCAATAAGACTTATATCTCTGAGACCGCTCAGAGAAAGATTTAAAGTCCTGGGTATGGGAGTCGCCGTCATGGTTAGAACATCTATCTCTGATTTGATCTTTTTAACCTTCTCTTTATCCTTCACCCCAAATCTCTGCTCTTCATCCACGATCAGCAACCCAAGATCTTTAAACTCAACATCCTGGGAAAGCAGTCTATGAGTACCGATAGCGATATCAACTAACCCTTTTTTTATGTCTCTGGCCATCTTTTTCTGGACATTAGGGGACTGCAGACGGGTCAATCCTTCCACCCTTATGGGAAAAAGAAACATCCTGTTTTGGAAAGTCTTTAAATGCTGGCTGGAAAGGACAGTGGTGGGACAAAGAACAGCCACCTGTTTGCCGTCCATTACAGCCTTGAACGCAGCCCGTAAAGCAACCTCTGTCTTTCCATATCCCACATCTCCACATAAAAGACGGTCCATAGGTGTTGAGGATTCCATGTCATTCATGACTTCTTTTATGGCCTGTTCCTGATCTTCGGTTTCCTCATATTCAAATGTTCTTTCAAAATCAGACTGCCACATTCCTTTTTGGCTGAAAGCATACCCTTCCTGAGCTTTTCTTTGGGCATAAAGATGCAAGAGCTCTTTGGCCATTTTTTCAATGGCTTTTTTCGTTTTTTCCTTGATCTTTATCCATTGAGTTGAGCCCAGCTTGCTGAGTTGGGGATAAGATGAGCCCACCTTGGAGTATTTCTGGACTAGATTTAAATCTTGAACAGGAATAAAAAGCTTATCATCATCTCTATAGAGAATTTCTATAAACTCCTGCTTCTTGCTGTTGATTCCCATCTTAACCAATCCCTTGAAAACTCCGATTCCATAATCTGTATGAACTACATAATCGCCTGCCTTCAAATCCTGAAAATGGGAAAGAAAGGCTTTTGTTTTGGGCCGGCTTACCAGAACTCTTTCCTCTGTGAAAATATCACTCTCAGAAAAATAATTGATCCTCAGGCCAGGATAGCTAAAACCCATATCCATATCGCCAATCAATAAAACAACGGTTCCGTCTTTGGGCTCTATAAAGGGATGATCGGATATTCTGGATGGAATCCTATTGTCTGATAAAAGAAGGGAAACTTTTTTACGAACTCCTCTGCTGGAAACATAAATGTAACTCTGCTCTGCTTCCATTTGCCGCTTTCTTAGGTAGGTGAGTAAAAATGGAATTTTATTTTTAAATCTTGGGACTGACTGAAATGAAAAATTTATTCTCTCTTTACTTTGGGAAGGCGACAACTCATTCAACCGTACAGCCTTGTTTTTAATCTCATCCCAGAGGGAAAAATCAAAAATTTCTCTGGGTGATAGAGAAAAAACAGACTCTTCTCTGAGTTTTTCATACTGGTCATAAAAATCTTCCTGAAGCTGTTTCCATTCTTTTTTGACCTCATCATAGTCATCAATCACAAAGAGACATTGGTCCAGATATTCCTTTATACTGCTGAAATAAGCTTTATTTATCCTGCTGAGAAAGGCAAATGAGTATTGATAAATCCCTTCTCTCATTTGCTTTGCTTTGTTTTTTACATCATCGATTTGAGCTGATTCAGCTTTTTCAATAGCTTTCTTTTCCCATTCATCTATAAAATCCTTGTCATTTGGGAATTCTCTCATGGAAGGTATGTTGATAAAATCGATTCTCTCTACTGAACGCTGGGAAGAGGTTTCAAACTTTCTCAAAGACTTGATCTTTTCCCCACTGAATTCAATCCGGAAAGGATAGGTCTCCAAAGGAGAAAAAACATCCACAATTCCTCCCCTATAAGCATATTCCCCATGAGAATTGATGATTTCTTGTCTTTCATACCCAAAATCATCAAGAATTCGGATCAGGTCATCCCGATCTAACTTTTTTCCAATCTCTATTTCCAGAAACAACTCCTTCAATTTCTTCTTGCTGGGAACCGCTGTTAAAAAGGCAAGCAGATTGGTTATCACCACGGATTTATATCCCTGGCTGAACTTTTTTAAAAACTGCATCCTTGATGACACAGAATCCATAGAATAAGGATTTTCTTGATAGGGAGTGTCGGACAAATGAGGAAAAACTTCTGACTCCTTACCCGCAGATAATTGAGAAAGAAAAAAATCACATCTTTGCTTAATCTTGGACAAAGATGCTCTAACAGGACAAATAAAGACGATATTTTTCTCTAATTGACTTTTTATTGAAGAAAGAAAATAGGGTTTAGCTGGATCAATGATTCCAGATACACTTATCCCTTTTTCGTTTCTTTCTAAGCTGCTGATCAGCTTTTTGAATTTTTCTGTTTTCGTTAAAAATTCGATACCCATAAGTTAACCTTATAAAATATATTCATAAAAAGGACTGAACTGAAATTCATATGCGGCTTGTGCTCCATTCAGCCGCCTCTGAATTTCAGTAATCTCAACAAAATCTCGACCTTTAGGTAATCTAGATTAGTTATTATAAGGGATTTTCGTCTAATGGGCTAGGGCTC
>DASRVI010000366.1:0-7521 GCA_035655135.1 Acidobacteriota bacterium
AGCTGGGATCTATAGCTTTGAGACGGTTCTGATATTCCTTTAGTTCAATGTGCTGTTTAGCCATAGCTTCAGCCGTGTAGTCAGGCACACCGTCCTTCACTGCCGGCTTTTGGAATTCCCGCCATTCTTTAAAAAGCTTAACTAAATCATCATATGAGCTGTTTCCAGATGCCTGTGAGTTGCCTGTATTGGATGAGCAGCTGAAAAGCGCCATTAAACCAATCCCTAAAAACAAAGTAATCCAATGATTGCTCTTTAACATACACCCAACCTCCTTATTCCAGGATTCTTTAATTTAGTCTATTGGGATTTTCTAATTTGTCAAACACAAACACAGAAAATAAGAATTGTCAAGTTTATTTTTAGAAATGATTAAGAATAATGGTGATAAAATGATTTTATACTTGACATTATATTATTTATATATATAAATAAAGTAATAAGAAGATAATGTACAAAGAATACAAAAAAATCTTCTCTAGCAAAAGACAAAAACAATGGCGGGGGTCTGGTTCATTCATGAATCATAAAAGTGAATCAATAAAGAAAGGGGGACCCGTAGATGAAAGATAAATATAGGGAGGAAAGCGATATTCTTAAAGCTCTGGCTCATCCTGTAAGGCTTCAGATCATTGAGCTCCTATTGTTAGATATCCCTGAAGAATCTTGCAGTGTTAGTTCCTTGCAAAAGGAATTGGATATTCCTCAGCCCACTATATCACAGCATCTTCAGACATTGAAAAGTCATGGGGTCATTGACGGGGAAAAGATGGGAGTCCAGGTTTGTTATAAGGTGATTGATAAGAGGGCAGCCCAGATACTTGAAATCCTAAAACAATAAATAATATGAACAACGTAAATAGGGAGGATGTGGTTTTAATCGGGATTGGTAATAATTTGCTAACGGATGATGGAGTGGGGCCTTTTCTAGCCAAAAAAATAGGCCAGAAGCTTGGTTTCCCCTATAAATCCGTCACCCATCTCTCACTTGACCTCTTGGACCATGTTCTCGGTCATCAATATATCTATATCTTTGATTCATTCCGAAATCCTGAGATGTCAGTCGGGGAGGTGGTCCCGTTCACCCTTGATGAGCTGGAATACCAACAAAACCCGACCTATTCTCATGGAGTCACCATTCCCATTATATTCAAAATCGGAAAAAGGCTTTATCCACAGATGTCAAAAAATGTTCGTGTTTTTGGCATCAATGTCTCTGATAACCAGACTATCTCAGAATCTTTTTCCGATGAAATCAATCATAAGATGGATGAGATACGCAATCATTTATTAAAAAAAATACAAAATAATGCTGGAGGAAAACTATGAAGGAGAAGGAACGTTTAGGGTTTTTCCTGTGCGAGTGCAGTAAAAATATTTCTGGCACTGTGGATGTTCATAAGATTAAGGACGAACTCCAGGAACTGCCGGATGTGGTTACAGCACAAGTAACAAATCTTTACTGTTCTGCAGACGGAAAAGCCGAGATTATTGAAAGCATCAAGAAAAACAATCTCACTAAGGTCGTTATCGGAGGATGCTCTGTAAAACAGCACGAACATACCTTTATGAAGGTACTGGAAGAGGCAGGATTGAATCCTTATTTGATGCAGTTGGTCAACATCCGGGAACATGTCGCCTGGGTTACTGAAGACAAGGAAAAAGCCACAGCCAAAGCCATGGCGTTGTTGAAAGCCGCGTACAACCGGGTCCAATTTCATGGAGCCTTTGAGAAAAAAGAGATTGATGCTAACGCTGATGTTTTAGTCGTGGGAGGTGGATTATCCGGTTGCGAAGCCGCTCTTAACCTGGCTGCAGATGATCGGAAAGTCTATCTGGTGGAAACTCAACCCAGCCTGGGAGGACAGGCCACTAAATACGAAAGTTCTTTTCCGGACTTGGATTGCTGTTCGTGCATGATCCTCCCCAAACTGCAGGAAGTGGTGGAGAATCCCAACATTGAACTTCTCAATTACAGTGATGTGGAGGAAGTGGTGGGCTTTTTCGGTAATTTTGTTGCCACCATCAACAAAAAAGCCAAGTACGTCATTCCGGATAAGTGCATTGGCTGCAATGAATGCTTGGATCCCTGTCCAGTGGAAGTTCCCAATGAGTATGATGATTTTCTGGGAAAGCGGAAAGCCATTCATTTTCAGGTCACAGGTGCCACCCCTTATATCCCGGTTATTGACAAAGAAAATTGTCTGCGCTTCAAGGGTGAAGACTGCACCAAGTGTCGAGATGCCTGTATGTTCGAAGCCATTGACTATGATGATGAGGACGAAAAAATGGAAGTTTCAGTGGGCTCTGTGGTTCTAGCAACTGGATTTGAAACATTTGATCCCTCTCTCATTCCCGATTTTAAGTTCTCTAACGGAACTGAGGTCTACACAGCTCTGCAGTTTGAGCGGCTGATCTCCAACACCGGGCCTACATCAGGGAAACTGGTCAAACGAGACGGAAGTCAGCCCAAATCTTTGGTTATGGTTCACTGTGTGGGAAGCCGTGACAAGCGCTACAAGAACTACTGCTCCAATATTTGCTGTTCTGTGCTGCTGAAAATGAGTTCCCAGATTCTGGAAGAAAAAATGGCGGAAGGCATTCAGATCACCCACGTTTATCGGGATATGACCATTGGTTCCACGGGCATGGAAGAGATGTATGAAAACCTGGAAGAGGAAGGAGTCAAGTTCATTAAAGTTCCCAATCCCAATGACATAGCTCTCAACTCACAGAACGGACAAGTCCAGATCACTCTTCCTGAGAAAACACTGAATGCGGATATGGTTGTGCTGGCTGCAGCTATGGTGCCCAACAAAAAAGCGGATAAGCTTATTGAGATGCTGATGCTGAGCAAGGATGAGGAGGGATTTGTGAAGCCCACTCATAGAAAAATCGATGCGGTCTCCACTCCTGTGGAAGGAGTTTATGTGGTGGGAAGCGCCAGCTATCCTAAAGATATCACCCATTCTATCATTGATGGTTCAGCAGCATCAGGAAAAATAGCTTTTGAATTAAAGCCAGGAAAGAAACTTGAAATAGAAACCCTGATCTCGACCATAGATGAGGACAAATGTTCAGGCTGTAAGACCTGTATTTCTATTTGTCCGTATAAAGCCATTGGTTATGACACCGAAAAGGGTGTCTCAGTTATCAATGAGATCCTCTGCAGGGGCTGTGGATCTTGTGTAGCCGCCTGCCCCTCCAATGCCATAACCGCACGACTTTTTGAAGACAATACAATTTTAGCTGAATTAGGAGGATTGTTATGACAGAGACAAAATTTGAACCTAATATTGTCGCCTTTGTCTGCAACTGGTGTTCTTACGGCGGAGCTGACATTGCGGGCAGCATGAGACTGAAATACCCAGCCAATGTCAAACTGCTTCGGGTCATGTGCTCCGGACGGGTGGATCCTGAATTCATCATGGAAGCGTTTCGCAGAGGTGCTGACGGAGTCATGGTTTTGGGCTGCCATCCCAAGGACTGCCATTACATAGAAGGCAACTATAAAGCCTTGAAACGGTTCAATATGCTCAGACCGCTGTTGGATCAGTTTAATATCGAACAGGATCGGCTTTATCTTGATTGGGTATCAGCCTCAGAAGGCGAAAAATTTGCCCGTGTGGCTAAAGAGGTGAACGAGAGAATCACTCAATTAGGGCCTTTGAACTGGAAAGAAGTTATTGGCCAACACCAAAGTAGGGAGGTATAACCATGAGCGATAAACCAAAAATCGGAATATACTGGTGTTCGAGCTGCGGCGGCTGTGAAGAAGCCATCGTGGATTTAAATGAGGCCATTTTAGATGTGGTAGAGGCCGTAGATATTGTGTTCTGGCCTGTGGCAATGGATTTTAAATATGACGATGTGAGAAAGCTTAAAGATGGAGAGCTTTTAGCCTCTTTTATCAACGGAGGCATCCGTCTCTCTGAACAGGAAGAGATCGTCAAACTGCTGAGGAAAAAATCTCAGCTTGTGTTTGCCTTTGGAAGCTGTGCTGTTATGGGAGGTGTTCCGGGACTCGCCAACATGAACAATCGGGAAAGTATCTTTAAAAGAGTCTACAAAGAGATCGAATCCAATGACAACCCGGAAAATATCGTACCCCAAACAGAGTTTAAATTAGAAGATAAATATGAACTTGAGCTTCCTGAGTTTTATGATTCGGTTTATCCTCTGGACCAGATCATCCAGGTGGATTATTACATTCCAGGCTGTGCGCCTGCCCCGGATACCATAAAAGATGCCTTCACAGCTATTCTGGAGGGTAAACTTCCAGAAAAAGGCAGTGTGCTCAGCCCAACAAAATCTTTGTGCGATACTTGTCCCCGGAAAGACACCAAGCCGGATAAAATAGAAATCGAGAAATTCGTAGAACCCCATCAGTACGATAAACTGGATGATGACAGATGTTTTCTTGAGGCCGGTATCATTTGTATGGGGCCTGCTACAAGGGGAGGATGCGGTGAACGCTGTATCAACGCCAACATGCCCTGCCGTGGCTGCTACGGACCTCCGGATGATGTCAAAGACCAGGGATTGGGTATGCTGAGTGCCTTGGCTTCTATCATTAAGCCCAATAAAGAAGAAGAAATCCCAAAAGTCATTGAAACTCTGCCTGACTTAATCGGTCCTCTTTACATGTATGGATTGCCCAGCTCAATTCTATTTCGCAAAAAGATTAAATAGATTCAGGAACGGAACAATGACATTCGAGAATTTTAAACAAAAAGCAAATTAGATGGAGGAAAAAGTGGGAAATAAACATATATCAATTTCACCAATCACAAGATTGGAAGGTCACGGCAACATCGAGATCTTTCTCAACGATGAGGGCAATGTGGAACGGGCTGTGCTTCAAGTGCCGGAACTGCGGGGATTTGAAAAGTTTTCAGAGGGCAGAACCGCTGTGGAAATGCCCCGCATCACCCCCAAAATCTGTGGAGTATGCCCTACTGCTCATCATATGGCGTCTCAGAAAACTCTTGATGACCTCTATGATGTGGATCCGCCTGAAACAGCGAAAAAAATTCGTGAGCTGATGTATTCAGCTTTCATGATCGAAGACCATGCTCTTCACTTTTACTTTCTTGGTGGGCCTGATTTTGTGGTGGGTCCTGACGCCCCCAAAGGCTCACGCAACATCCTGGGTGTGATCGACAAGGTGGGCCTGGATGCCGCAAAGGTTGTCATAAAAAACCGCAAGCAGTGCCGTGAAATCACTACTGAGCTGGGTGGACGGGTGATTCACCCTGTGAGCGGACTTCCTGGTGGAGTATCCAAAGGCATCACCAAAGAAATCCAGGAAAAATTTAAAAAGTATGCGGATGAGGCAGTGGAATTCGCTCAATTCACGGTTCAACTGTTTAAAGATGTGGTGTTGAAAAATGATGAATATGTAAAAATCATCACATCAGATCCTTACACCCATAAGACTTATTACATGGGTTTAGTGGATGAAAATAACCATGTCAATTTCTATGACGGGAAACTGCGAGTGGTGGATCCTGACGGAAAAGAATTCGCTAAATTCGACGGCCTTGATTATAAAGACCACATCAGTGAGCATGTGGAAAAATGGAGCTACATCAAATTCCCGTTCCTTAAAAATGTGGGCTGGAAAGGATTTGTGGATGGCAAAGACAGCGGCGTTTACCGCGTGGCTCCGCTGGCCCGGCTCAATGTTTCTGACGGCATGGCCACTCCTCTGGCGCAGAAAGAATACGAGTACATGTACGAAACTCTGGGCGGCAAACCTGTGCACCACACTCTGGCTTTTCACTGGGCGCGAGTGGTGGAACTCTTGTATGCCAGCGAACGCCTGCAGGAACTGGTTAATGATGATGATATTCTGAAGAAAGATATCCGCACTCTTCCTGATTCCACTCCCACACAGGGTATAGGGGTGGTGGAAGCCCCACGGGGAGTCTTGATCCACGATTATACCACTGATGAGAGAGGAATCATTCAGAAAGCTAATTTACTGGTGGCTACGGTTCATAATTCCGCACCTATTGCCATGAGCGTTGAAAAAGCAGCCAAAGGAGTGATCCAGAATTTTGAAGTGAGTGATGGAATGCTCAACCAGGTGGAAATGGCCTTTAGAGCCTATGACCCCTGTCTGGCCTGCGCCACTCATTCTCTTCCCGGAAACATGCCTTTGCGAGTTAAGATTTTTAAATCCGATCGTTCAGTTCATGATGTGATCGAGAGGTTTTAATCCCTTAAGATTAAAATAACCTTAGAAAATTTAAAAACCGAGAACGGATCTCTTTTTCCCTCCTAAAGAGGATGTAGGAGTGTTCCATAAAATCCGCTATTGATGAACTGTTCATTTTTGACTACAGTAAAAAGAAAGGATGAAATTGCGGCAGGGGGAAATATGAAAAATAAGCGCTTTGATGAAATATTCAATATTTGGACAGGATCTTATGAGCCCATTCGATAATGGGGATGAGTCGATCCGGGGAGAGTTTTTTGAGTTCTTTATAAGGAACCCATCGGTATTCATGGTGTTCCGGTCTTCCCAGCTCTGGATTGACTGAGAAAGTCACCTTGGATTGAGAGGTTTTTGCGATATAATACCTGGCTATTTTTTTGCCTCCTCGGTAGGGCTCTGTTTCTTTATACTCATGGCCCCAGGGGAAATCAAGGTCAGAGATGCCAGCTTCTTCTTCAGCCTCCCTCTTGGCTGTTTCAAGAGGATCTTCCCCCTCTTCCACCTCACCCTTGGGAAAGTCCCAGTTTCGGTAAGCTCTGAGGAAAAGATACTTCCATTTCCCGGATTCCTTGCAAATAATCACCAGTCCTGCTGACAATCTCATGATGATTCTATGCTATCACACTTAATGGATTTAATGAATCGAGAGATGCCGTTCGGCCATTTTTTTATTGACTGTCACTGAATTATTCCACTATTATCGTATTTAGGCAGAAGCATAAAGAGAGAAAATCTGATGAATACTTTCATGAAGGAAATGGAATGTGTTTTAGTGGTGATGACCGTGTTATTTTCTTTTCACTGTGCCCAAGACAAATGGGAAGGGGAGATCTACACCCAAGGAGATGTGAAGATTGTAGAAAACAAGGGTGCAGGGCTGTGGGAAGGGGATGAGGGAAAAAATATATCATTTGAAGAAGGCCTGAGTCTGGGTCAGGAACAAGGCGAAGATCATCTCATGTTTTACAGGCTCGGGGATTTGACTGTGGATTCTGATCTGAATCTGTATATTTTGGATGCCGGGAACCACAGAATCATTAAATTTGATAAGCAGGGTCAGTTTTTATGGAAGGCCGGAAGAAAAGGTCAGGGTCCCGGAGAATTTCAGTATCCCCGAAGCATTACCCTTTCCCCTGAAGATGAAGTGGTGGTGGGAGACGGACGGCGCGTTCATTTTTTCACAAAGCAAGGAGAATATCTGAGGTCCATAAGGATTGATAAATCTTATCATGATTTCTATTTCCTTCCTGATGGGCGGCTTTTAGTGACTATTTTTGTAAGAGGAAGACCGGGAGTGG
>DASRVI010000367.1:0-3250 GCA_035655135.1 Acidobacteriota bacterium
AGTGAGAAATTGAAATATATTTCAAAATCAATTAAAAATTCAATAATCCCTATTCAAACATTCCGAATATTTAAAATCTTAAAAATTAAAATTTATTTCCTGAATTTCAGACAAAAAACATTAAGGAGGAAGGTATGATTAACAATATCAAATCCCTACGTGTGGTTTTTATTTTTCTATTATTTACCTTTTTAATCCCCTCTTTAAGGGCTCAGGAGGAGATCACCGCTCCTGAAGATTTCTTCGGATTCAAGATGGGAGCTGATCGAAAAATAGCCCGCTGGGATAAAATTGTGGATTATTTCATGCTTCTGGAACAAGAGAGCCCTAAAATAAAAGTCATCAACATGGGGCCTTCCACCATGGGAAATCCATTTCTTTTGGTCATCATCTCTTCTCCGGATAATTTAGCCAATCTGGACCGGTTCCAAGAAATAAATGCCTCCATCAGCGATCCTAGAGGTATTCCAGAACAAGAAATCAAAAAAATGATATCTGAGGGTAAAGCTGTTATTTCTCAGTCCATGAGTCTGCACGCCACGGAAATAGGACCCACTCAAATGACACCTGAGCTGGCTTATGACCTTTTGAACAGAAATGATGAAGAGACTCAAAGGATTCTGGATAATGTTCTCTATTTCATGTTCCCGTGTTTCAATCCAGACGGAGAAATCATGGTCACAGATTGGTACCGGGAATATGTGGGCACTGAATATGAAGGGTGCAGTCTCCCCTGGCTCTACCACAAATACGCCGGCCATGACAACAACAGAGACGGAGACTATCTAAACCTGGTAGAATCAAAATATGCCGCAAAAATCCTTTACAGAGATTGGGTTCCCCAGGCTTATATTGACCATCATCAGATGGGAAGCTATGGAGCCCGGCTGTATGTCCCCCCATACTGTGATCCCATCCGTCCCCATGCTGATCCCCTTATTTGGCGTGAGCTGAGCTGGTATGGCGCTCACATCGCTTATAAGCTGGAAGAAAACCTTAAGACCGGCATTATTAATGATGCTATATTTCCAGGCTGGGGCCATTTCGGATGGCACTGGATCACTCCCTTTCACAACATTGCTGGGATGCTGACCGAATCAGCAAGCACACGATTGGCCTCTCCCCTTTATATCCATCCCGGCCAGCTCGAAGGAGGCTCCAGACAGTTTCCAGAATATGAAGCTCAGAGTACTTTTCCTCATCCCTGGCCCGGAGGCTGGTGGACTCTGAGGGATATTGTAGAACAGACAAAAATTTCAGCTTGGGCGCTTCTGGATATTGCAGCCCGGCATAAAGAAACAGTGCTGTGGAATGCTTACCTCAAAGCCAAACGTCAGATAGAGCGGGGCATCAAAGGGAATCCTAGTGCTTATGTAATCCCTAAAGCCCAGCATGATTATCTCGCCGCAGTCAAAATGATCAATACTCTCCTTCTCTCTGGTGTTGAAATCAAAGTCGCTGAGAGTCCTTTTACCGTAGACGGAGTCACTTATCCTGATGGATCCTTTATTATCTCTCTGGCACAGCCCAAATTGGGATTGATCCGAAATCTCTTAGGTCAGACTTTTTATGCTGATAATGAATGGACTCGAGATGATGATGGCTCTCCTCTCCGCCCCTATGACCTGGCCACCCATACCATGAATGAATTCATGGGCGTCCGTGTGGACCCCATAAATGAAGCAGTTGAAGGTGATTTCAGCATCATCCAAGACAAATTTGAATTGACTGGTGAAGTGGAACCCGGAAGTGATATGCATGTGCTGGACGGCCGCATAAACAACAGCTACTGGGCAGTTAACCTTCTCCTTAATAAAGGAGCACGAGTCATGCGTGCTGACAAAAAGACTTCTGAACTCAACCCCGGAGATTTTATTGTTACTGAAGGTACAGAGACTCTTCTTCGGGATGTGGCAGACCTCACCGGAGTTGATTTCAAGTCTTACTCTGGAGAATTGACTCAATGGGCCCATGAACTCAAAAGAATGCGAATTGGGATGTACCAAAGGTACTTTGGAGGAAATATGGACGAAGGATGGACTCGCCTGGTTTTTGAAAATTTCGCGTTCCCCTACAATCGAGTCAAAGACAAGGAAATTCAAAAAGGAAACCTCAAAAAAGATTACGATGTGTTCATCTTTCCTGACGATTCTGCTGCAGTTATCAAAGGAGAAATGCCTGAAAGGTACCGCCGCTATTACAGTGGCTATCCGCCTGAATACCGAAGCGAACTTGGTAAAGAAGGTGTGGAAGAGATCAAATCTTTTGTTCAAAACGGAGGAACCTTGGTTACTTTTGGAGATGCCTGCAGCTTTGCCATTGAGGAGTTCAATCTGAATGTCAGAGATACTGTCTCAAACTTGGATTCAAAGGAATTCTTCTGCCCGGGTTCAACTCTAAAGGTGACATTTAACAATCAAAATCCTTTGGCCTATGGGATGCCTTCAGAGGGTTTGGTGCTTTTTCGCTCCAGCCCTGCTTATGAGATCACTCCCAGCAATAACAATGAAGATTATGAAGTCATTGTCCGGTACAAAGAAAGAGATCTTCTTCGAAGTGGTTGGTTGATCGGAGAAGAACATTTATCTAAAAAAGCAGGTATGATTTCGGCAAAATACGGCAAAGGACAGATCGTGCTTATCGGATTCAGGATACAGCACCGATGCCAAACTGACGGCACATTCAAGCTGCTCTTCAACACCATCCTCCGCTGAGAAATAAAGAAATACAGTACCGTCTTACCTGTTTACCTAATTTTAATTGGTTAAATTTGGATCATTCACGGATCGAGATTGCCTTGTCTTGACGAAAAAGGAAAGTTTAAAGCAATCTCATCCCAAAAATTCATAGACTATGGAGGATAAAATATGAGAAGAGAGAAATTTATTGTAATTCTTATCACATTGATATGGGTCTTTTGCTTAGGACTTTCAGCCCAAGAAGCCAATGAATCCCCAATTAAAATTAAAACAGAGGCCCTCTCCAAAACCCAGCATACGGTTAAAATCGGTGATCAGAATATAGCCTATACTGCCACAGTCGGAGAACTCACCGTCAATAAACCGGATGAAAAGCCAGGAGCCAAGGTGTTTTTTATGGCTTACACCCGGGATGATGTGAAAGACATCTCTTCGCGACCCATTACTTTTGCTTATAATGGAGGCCCTGGTTCATCCTCGATCTGGCTTCATATGGGCTGTTTGGGTCCCAGGCGAATCCACATGACAGAAAAAGGTTATCCCACAGAACC
>DASRVI010000368.1:0-6764 GCA_035655135.1 Acidobacteriota bacterium
AAGCTTCAGATAAAATAAAAGAGAGGATATGAGATCATTTTCCATACAGAGTTTTGGCTGCCGGACAAACCAAGCAGAAGCTTTTCAATGGGCTGGGCAATTTCAGCAAAGCGGCCTGGTTTTAGAAAATGATTTTTATAAAAGCGACATTGTCATTGTTAATACCTGCACCCTAACACAAAGGGCGGATGCGGATGCCAGGAATTTCATAAGGAAAGTCTCCCGTAAGAATCCCAAAGCCCGGATCATAGTCACAGGATGTTATGCTGAGAGAGAACCGGTTCGATTCCGGAAAAACTCTAAAGTCTGGAAGGTCTTTTTAAACAATGAAAAAGACCTTTTACAGCAAGAAGTGATTGAGGATTTCGGGAACAGTAAGCCTGTTCCATACAGTCCCTTTCGTTCCAGAGCCCCAGTGAAGATACAGGAGGGATGTGATTTTAATTGCACGTTCTGTATCATTCCGGAAGTGAGGGGACCCAGCCGAAGTCGCCATCAGGATGAAATCATAAATAGGGCTAAAGAGCTTGCGGCCAAAGGATTTAAGGAAATTGTTCTTACCGGAATTCATATTTGTCTTTATGGAAGGGATTTAAAGCCAAAGAGTTCTCTTGAAGAACTTGTTTCAGGTCTTGTTTCTGTCAAGGGATTAGAGTGTATTCGCTTGAGTTCTCTTGACCCGCGGTTTCTAAATAAAAATTTCATTGATTTTATGACGTCCCAAGACAAGATATGTCCTCACTTTCATTTCTCTCTCCAGCACACATCAGACCGGATAATCAGGAGAATGGGAAGAAAAATCAATTCAGAAAAGTACAGAAACATTTTAAAGTATACCCGAGAAAAATCACCTGATGCTTCCATGGGAGCTGATATCATTGTTGGTTTTCCAGGAGAATCAAATCAAGATTTTGACCAGCTTTATACATTTTTAGAAAAATCGCCTCTTTCTTATTTTCATGTTTTTTCTTATTCTCCAAGGCCTGGGACACCTGCAGCTGAACAGAAAAGAGTTCATTCAAAGACAGAAAAGAAGAGAAGCGCTGTTTTAAGGGAACTCTCTCAAAAAAAGAATCTGAAATTCCGCCAAAGATTTGAAAACAAGATTCTCGACGCTGTGGTTATCAAGGAGAAAGGTAACAAACTTCATGTTTTAACCCCTAATTATTTGAAAGTGGTCATTCCTGATGGTTCTTACCCGAAGAGAAGCCGCGTCAAGGTTAAGATCACAGAGGTGGGGCCAAAAGAAACCAGAGGAATTATCGTTTTATAGGTCATGAGAAAGATAATAAGACTTTCTAAAGAGGTTTTTCAGAAAATAGCTGCCGGAGAGGTCATTGAGAGGCCTTCCTCTGTGGTTAAAGAACTTGTGGAGAACTCTCTGGACGCGGGTGCTCACAGCATTAAAATAGAAATGGTGGGTGGAGGAAAAAAACTCATTCAAGTTACCGATGATGGACAAGGGATGAGCCCTGAGGATGCAGAGATCTGTTTTGACAGCCATACCACAAGCAAGATCAAAGAGGCGGATGATTTAAACCGGATCAAGACTCTAGGTTTCAGGGGAGAAGCTCTTTCCAGTATTTCAGCTGTATCCAAAGTAGTCTTAAAGACCTCCGAGGGAAAAGGAAGAAAGGGGATTTCCATAGAAAGGCAGGGGGATAAACCGGGAAATATAAAGGAGACCGCTTTTCCAAAAGGAACCTCTGTCAAAGTAAAAGACCTTTTTTTTAACCTGCCGGTCCGAAAAAAATTTCTTGCTTCCGAAAGAGCTGAGCTCTCGCGAACTGTTAAACACGTCACCAAAATTGTTTTAGCCTATCCCGGAGTAAAATTCTCATTAAAACATGGAGAAAGGACTGTATTTTCTTATCCTCCGGTTCAAAGCCTCAAGGAAAGGATTTATCAGATTTATGGAAAAGAGAGGCTGGAGAATCTGCTGCCCATAAAAGCCCAGGATGATCTTTTCCGTTTAACCGGATACGCCTCTCTCCCTCCTTCAGGAAGAAGAGACCGCAGGTATCAAATGTTTTGGCTTAACCGGCGTCCTATAAAGGATAAGACTCTGCAGGCTGCACTCAATCAAGCTTACCGGGCTTTTTTAGAAAAGGATCAGTTTCCAGAAGCCTATATTTTTTTAGAAGTTCCTCCCTCGGAAGTGGATGTCAACATACATCCCACCAAAACCGAAGTGAGATTTATAGACTCAAAGCGTGTTTTTAAATTCCTCTACAGAACTCTTGAACAGGCTCTTTTAAAAGAGATGGGGATAAAAGAAGTGAGTTTTTCAAAACAAAAGACAGAGGAGTCTTTGAGCCAGCCTTCTCAAGGGGGCAGACCCATTTATCCTCCTATAAAGGAGCAAAAGCATCCTTTTGCCCAGGAGATTTTCACTCCGTGGGGCCAGGAAGAAAGAAAAAGTCCTCAGGTCTTGGGCCAGTATCTTGATTTTTACATTATTGCTGCGGATGAGAAAGGGATTCTTATTATTGACCAGCACAATGCCCATGAAAGAGTATTGTTTGAAAAATACAAGGAGGCTGACAGCCGGAACAAACTGCCCCGAACCATGTCTGTGGCTCCCCATCTCATTGAATTATCCCCTTCCCAGGAAGTCCTTTTTAAAGAAAACCAAGATATCTTAAAAGAAACCGGGTTTGGGGTTGATTCCATGGGAGGAAACTCTTATGCCCTTAAAGAATATCCGGATATATTCAAAGAGGATGAGGCTGAAGAGATATTTTTATCCATTTTAGAGGCTGTGGCAGAGGGAGAAGATGCGGGCAGAGAAATAAGGAGTAAAAAAGACAAAATATTAGCCACCATGGCTTGTAAATCAGCTATAAAAGCAGGAAAGCCCCTTTCTGTGGATAAGATGAGTTATCTGGTGGAAAGCCTTTTTAAAACCTCAAATCCAAGCTTATGTCCCCACGGAAGGCCCATCACATTGAGGATAAGCAAATCAGAGATTGAGAAGGGGCTGGGTAGAAAAAAGGGTTGAATCCAAACCGCCTTTATACGATAATATTCTAAGGTTTTTTTATAAACAACCTAGGATATCCACGAGTCGAGGTTGCTGCAAATGCAGTGAATAATTCGGGGAGTAGCGCAGCTTGGTTTAGCGCGCCTGCCTTGGGAGCAGGAGGTCGTCGGTTCAAATCCGATCTCCCCGATTTTTTAAAAAAGGCGCCTGTAGCTCAGCAGGATAGAGCAGCTGCCTTCTAAGCAGCGGGTCGGGGGTTCGAGTCCTCCCAGGCGCGCCATTAATTCAAAACCGGTGAGTGGTGAATTGAAAACAATTCACAATTTACCATTCACCATTTACTGTTTTAAAAAGATCTTGCATACCGCAGAAAAGAAATAAATAAAGAACTGCCATTTTTTTAGGAATAGGTCAGGATCATAAGGTTTGGTGCAGGAAAGGATAGATAAAATAGGTGAATAGATATTGTGTTACTGTTTTTAAGGAGAGGAGATGAGTGGATTTGAGCTGAAAAAAACAATAAGTGATCAACTGATGAGGTTTTATTTGAAATCCTGCAAATACTACAGGTTTCCCTTTTTTGATCCCAGGAACTGCTACCGAAAGATTGGTCTTTTTGATAAGCTGGAGGATACCCTCACAGAAATCGGGGAAAAAATGCAGCAGGAATTTGGAGATGATTTTATCTCCATTAATTTAAGAGGGAGCTGGCTCAGGGGAATTCCTGTTAAAGGGGATGACGTGGACGTTTTGTTTATTGTGAATGACCTGGGAAGAAAACAGAAACAGAGGATCTTGGATTATTCCCGGAGTTATTTAAAAAATAAGGATCCTCTTTTTAGGATGTGTGAGGGGAAAATAGAGGCAGGCTTGAAAGTAGATCCCATTGCTTTTTTAGACCTCAAAATGATCCCTGTTATTATGAACAGATATATGTATGGGCTGGAGGTTTTTATAAAAAGCTGCAGAGAAAAAGAAAGAGACTCTTATCAGGATCTTTATTTTGGCTCAAGAATCACAGAAAAAAAGTCTGAGTTTCTAAAAAGCGGCATTTTGATTCCCTATGTAGGCTGGATATACGGGGCAGAGAGAAAAAAAAAGGTATTTAAGGAAATTGAAAAATACCTCCCCCTTCCTACCAAGAAGGTTCCCATTTATTCTGAATTTGAAATTGACGAAGCCAAAGAAACACTCTGTCAGGCATTTATAGCCAGAAATCTTGTGTATCCTTCCCTTGATGTAAAAAAAGGGGTTCATCTCTCAGAAAAAAATGTTTCTGGATTAAAAAAGCAAGCGGTCAGTCTTTATAAAAACCTAGAGCCGCTGGAAGATGTTTTTGCCAGAGCTGTGGTGAATTATCTCTACACATTAAAAATCGAAGAGAGGCTGTTGGGAGAAAGGCTCACTCCTGTCCGAATAAAAAAGTTTTCTCCTTCTTATGACCAATTGGTGTATGATATTATAGAGAAAGCCTTTTTGAGAAAAGTTTCAGATTTTCCTCCAAAAGACTAAACAGAAAAAGAGGGAAATTAACCCTTTTAGGTGATATAGGCAGCATGAAAATCATCGTGGGAATCCTCATGTGTGGTGATTGACTGAATTTCGATAGTGTGTGAGACTATACAAGACTTTTTGGGTAAAATAGAATAAAATGATGAGAAAAGTTGTTGACAAAAAATGTTAGATTATTTAATTTAAAGGAAAATCAAGATGGGATCTAACTTAGGCGAGTTACTATTAAAAGAAAAGCTTCTCAATTCAGAACAGTTGAAGTCTGCTGAAGACTATCAGAAGCAGAACGATGTGGCTATGGGAAGCGCCATCATCAGCCTGGGCTTGGTTTCAGAAGAAGAAATGGCTCAGGCATTAAGCCGCCAGCTTGGATACCCTTACATAAATCTGGATCAGTTTGAAGTCTATCCGGATGTCATCAATCTCATACCCGTGGAGATTGCTCAAAAGTATCTCATTATGCCTATCCACCGAATCCGTTCTTTTTTGACTCTGGCTATGGTGGACCCCACAGATCTGGATGTCATTGAAGACATCCGGTTCAGAACCGGTTTGAGCATCCAGCCTGTGATTGCCTCCGAGTCAGGGATTGTAAACGCCATTGAGAAGTATTACGGGTCTTCTGATTCCTTAAAAGTCAGGCAGATCGTGGATGAGATTGAGCAGGCGGAAAATACCAGTGTGAATGTCATAGAAGAAGAGGATGAAGATTATGATATTGAAGAGCTGACCAAGTCCACAGAAGAAGCTCCTATCATCACCCTGGTCAATACTGTGTTTATTGATTCTATAAAAAAGGGAGCCAGTGACATTCATTTCGAACCCTATGAAAAAGCATTTCGTGTGAGATACCGGTTGGACGGAACCCTTTATGAAATGATGAATCTGGCCATGAAATTTAAAAATCCGGTCTTATCGCGAATTAAGATTCTATCGAACATGGATATTGCGGAAAAACGCCTGCCTCAGGATGGTCGAATTAAGGTTCGGGTGAAGCTGGAAAACGGGAATAAAAAAGAAGTCGACATGAGAGTTTCCAGTGTCCCTGCTATTTTTGGGGAGAAGATCGTGGTGCGTATTCTGGACAGAGGAATGCTGAAACTAGACCTAACTAAACTCGGGTTTGAAAAACAATCTTTGGAAAAGTTCCAAAAAGCCATAAAATCACCATGGGGAATCATACTGGTGACCGGACCTACGGGGAGTGGAAAAACAAATACCCTCTATTCAGCCATTTCAAACTTGAATACTACAGACACCAATATAATGACAGCCGAAGATCCGGTGGAGTTTTATCTGGAAGGCATAAACCAGGTCAACATCAAAGAAAAGATTGGCCTTCAATTTTCCACTATTTTAAGAAACTTTTTAAGGCAGGACCCGGATATTATGCTGGTGGGAGAGATGAGGGATTATGACACTGTGGATATTGCTATTAAAGCAGCCTTAACCGGGCACTTGGTTTTTTCTACAGTTCACACCAATGACGCAGCCAGCACCATAACCAGGTTGGTGAATATGAATGTGGAGCCCTTTCTCATTGCTGATTCGGTTCGACTCATTGTAGCGCAGAGATTGGTGAGAAAGCTGTGTAAGAGCTGCCGCGATGAGCACAAACTAACCCCAGATGCTTTAGAGGATATAGGATTTAGCCCGGAAGAGGCTAAGAAAGTCAAGGTTTACAAGCCTAAAGGATGCCCCTCTTGCAACAACACCGGGTATAAAGGAAGGACCGCTCTTTTTGAAGTGCTGGAAGTGACTGAGGACATCAAAGAGATGATTCTATCCAGAGCTCAAACCAAGGATATTAAGAAGAAAGCCATTGAGCAGGGCATGCTGACCTTGAGACAGAGCGGGCTGGAAAAAATAAAAAAAGGAATTACCTCAGTAGAAGAAGTCCTGAGGGTCACAGTAAATGATAGGGAGGTAAGATAATGGCTGTAACAATTCAAGAACTGCTTAAACTTGCGGTTGAAAAAGAAGCCACCGATCTGCATATAACCACTCATGTCCCTCCTCGATTAAGGATCGACGGGCAGCTCATTTCTCTGGATTATCCTCCGTTTACTCCTTCAGAAACCAAAAGAATTCTCTACAGTCTGCTCAATGACCGGCAGAAAAAAATGTTCGAAGAAAAACTGGAACTTGATTTTTCTTTTGGGCTCAAAGAACTGGGCAGATTCCGGGGGAATATCTTTATGCAGAAAGGCTCTGTGGCTGGGGCGTTTAGAAGATTTCTCCCCTCTATGTGGAGTTTTTCTGAACTGGG
>DASRVI010000369.1:0-7370 GCA_035655135.1 Acidobacteriota bacterium
CGGTGGGTTATCCTGAACTTTCCTCCCTTAATTTTCACTTCTATTTTGTGGAATCGATTATCCGCTTTGTAATCTTTGGGAGTGTAGTAGAGAAGATAGTAGTTTTCAGATGCGGCTGAAGCCTGCTTGAAGGCCAAAGAAGCATTGGCTGACACAAAGGTTTCTCCGCCTGTGGTTTTAGCGATCTCATGAAACGCGCTGAACACCTCCATAGAGACATCAGCCATAGGGGTTTGGCTTCCCCTCATCCATTCCACACCTGTTTTCTCTACCAAATCTTTGTTTAGAAATATAAAATGGGTGGTGATTTCAGAATCAGCAAAGATTTGCTTTATTTTATCGGCATCAAAAGAAAAGCTTTTCATTTTTTTAAATTCATCTAACGACGCGGGCACAGGGATTTCTTCTTTTTGATAAAAAAGAAAAATGTGTTTCTGTCCCTCTTTTAGCTTGATGGCGTTTGAAAAGTTTTGGAGTTTCTGTTCATCAAAATACTTGTAATCCCTCAATCTCCGGTATAAATCCTCTATCAATGCCCGTTTATTGAAAGATTCGATGTCATTAAAAGATATAATATCCCGAACAAGGTTTTGGTATTCCCTGTTCCCCTTGATGATATCTTCTCTAAGCAGTTTTTTGAGCTGGACTCCTATTTGTTCTTCAGGCATTTTGTTCAAAGCTTTTTCACTCAGTTCATAAGACTTGACAGGGGTGGCGATGAGAAGTTCATCCCCAGGTTGATATACTTCTTTGAAAAAATAATCGATCAAATCATTGATGCGGGGGAGCCAGTTAATGACTTCAAAAATCAGCACAAAACATCTAGAGACTTGAGGAACAGGGATCTTTTCTATCTCCATGATAGGAAATTCGTTTTTTTATTTCTGCTGATTTTCCATCCATTTCATTAAATTTCCACCCATTAAGCGACTTCATCATTAATAATACACACAAAAAACACGTCCGGTCAACAAGAAACCCACAAAAAAAGGAGAGCAACAGAAAACGAGCGGAATAGAGGCATAGAAAGAATAGAGGTCTCCCTTTCCCCTGAACTTAAGGATTAGAATATCACGAATACTCTGATATTTCCTCAGCCGCCATAGAGAGCTGAGCTTGAGGAGGAGGGGGCCGGATGGCCTTAAAAGTCAGATTAAGATGTTTGATGATCTTGTCTATGACTTTATGATCTTCAATAAATGAAACAATTCGCATGGTTCCCCCGCATTTGGGACAGATGAGAGGATCGATCTCATAGACTTTCTTTATCATCTCTGCCCATCCTTTAGAGGGTATAAAGGGACCTTCATCTTCAATAATAAGGGGGCATAAAGGGCCGGTGTCTTTTTTTCTCATCTTTCCCCTGTGGGCATTAGCATAGAGGCCGTAATAGCGGACCATAACCTGTCCTTTATCCGGAATATGTGAGGTCACCCGGGCTATGAATTCCGGATAATCCATAGACTCTGTCTCAGCGGAGTGTTTTCCGTATTGATAGAGGACCTGCCCCTCATCCAGGGACAATCTTTTAAGCGAAAGGATAGGCCTTATCATGTATTTGCCCACTCGTTCGGTCTCTTCTTTGCTCTCAGTTCTGACCTTACTGTGAACATTGAATCCCGTATGACGCCACTGCAATATCTTTTGGACAAGGTTTTTATTGATCAACTGTTTGCGGAGAAGAAGAGAGAAGACTTCAAGTGCGAAAAACTGACAGAGCAGGGGATCGTTGAATCGAGAGACTTTGTGGAACTGTCTTTTTTTGTCTGTCCCTCCCTCTGTGACCAAAAAGTGAAGATGTGGATGAAAGTTTATCCGGCTTCCGAATGACTGGATCACCGCAATGATGCCCGGAGTGATATCTTTTTCTGTGATTGCCTTTAAGTATTTTATAAACGCTTCTTTGCCGCAGACACAGAGAGCAGAGAGAAGGGAACGGTTGAATTTGAAGAATACCCGCAGCATCTTGGGTATGGTAAAGACAACCTGTCGGTGAGGGGTGTCCAAAATGAGTTTCTCCCGCATCCACTCACCCCATTCCTCCCGACGCTTGGCGTGACAAGAGGGACAGAAGCCTCGGGTCTTGCAGGAAAACATAACAAGTCTTTCCGCCCCACAATCAGGACATCTGATCCGCGCAAATCCACACTTTGGATTGCCGCAATCTAGGTACTTATCCACCACTTCCTGGATAATGGGCCTCAGGTGACCAAAGTGTCTTTCAAACCGGTTCTCATATTCCAGAAGAAATGTCTCAAAATAATAGAAAAGGATACGGTAAAATGCTGTATGTTCCGGATGACGTGGGCGGTAGACCCTGCTCATGGCAGGGATAGTGATTCAAGAAATGTGCCGGGAAGAAGAGATGACTAGATTCCTCTATTGATTGATAGAAATGATTTTGGACTGACGTCATAAGGTGTAAACAGTCGTTTACTTGCAGAAGAAAAAACAACAATTTTTGTTCCTATTTTTGATAAAAAAATTCAGAAGAACTAATAAAAATAATCAAAAAATAACGGGAAAAAATAAGAAGACAGTGCCATGGCATCAGATGCTGAGCTCCATCTGATCCTGGTGGACATGACTTCTTTCTTTTTCAATCCGCTTCAAAATATCAGGCGTTACATCACCAGTGGGATATTTTCCATCAAAACAGGCACCGCAAAATTCATTTATATTTTTGTTTTCTTTATGAACAGCTTTTTTCAAGGATTCTAAAGGTTGATAGATCACCTTGTCCGCATTTATTTTTCTTGCCACCTGTTCCTCACTCAAATCCCTAGCAATAAATTCTGTGTGGGTTTGCATATCAATACCGTAAACACAGGGGTGTCTCAAGGGAGGAGAATAGGAGGCAAAATATACTTTTTTTGCACCGCAAGCCCTAGCCATTTTAATTATAGAACGAGATGTATGGCCTCTCACGATACTGTCATCCACAATAAGGACATTCTTATTTTTAAATTCAGAGGCAATAGGATTGAGCTTATGCTTGACTGAATCTCTCCGAGATTTATCAGATGGCATGATAAAAGTTCTCCCAATATAACGGTTTTTTATCAAAGCTTCTCTGTATTTAATGTTTAGTTTTCGGGAAATCTCAATAGCCGCATCCCGAGCAGAGTCAGGAACAGGGATGACCACATCTATTTTTAAATCACGCTTTCTTATTTCCTCTGCTAAGAATCGCCCGAGGTTGATACGGCATTTATAAACATTGACTCCATCAATAATAGAATCAGGCCTGGCAAAATAAACCCATTCAAAAAGACAGGGAGTGTGATGCGTGATCGGAAAGCTCTTCAAGTGGAGTTTTCCTTTATTATCAACATAGACCACCTGGCCTGGTTTTATATCTTGTATGTTTTTATAATCAGCTAAATTTAAACTCACACTTTCAGATGCAAAAGCATAATTCTGGAACAAACCATGTCTGCGCTCACCATAAACCAGAGGTTTTATGCCAAAAGGATCCCTAAATGCAACCATCCCTTGCTCAGCAATATAGGCCACTACTGAATAACTTCCTTTTACTTTCTTAAAAACTCTATGAACGGCTTTAAAAATATTCTCAGGCTTGAGTTTTTTTGTTGTCTGTTCTTCTAATTCACTGGCAAATACATTTAGAATGACTTCCACATCATTATCTGAATTTAAAATCCGCCGATACTTCTCAAAAAGCTCTTTTTTTAGCTCTGAATAATTGATCACATTGCCGTTATGGGCCATTATGATACCAAAAGGCGAATTCACAAAAAATGGCTGGGCATCCTCACCTCTTCCTCCACCGATTGTGGGATAACGAGTATGGCCTATTCCGACATGACCCTTCAATCTTCGGACATTCTCCTTGTTGAATATATCATTGACCAGTCCATTCCCTTTTTTGGTATGGAAGCGACCATCATAGGTCATAATCCCAGCTGAATCCTGACCTCTGTGCTGGATAGCCAGCATTCCCTGATATAAATCTTCAAACACATCCTCAGAACCATAAATACCAATAATTCCACACATAAGATCACTCCATCATTTTAGAACCACTTATTATAACCTATAAGTCCAATTTCGGGAAATACATCAAGCGTGCGCAGGCAATGTACTCAATCAATATCCTGGTTATTCACGAATCGAGATTGCTTTTGAAACTCTTTCTTGATAATAGGTTATCGGCGTTTTTTATGAATGACACACATGGATGTGTATTATTCACGAGCCAAGCTTGCTTCAGATGCGAGGCACAGCGGGTGAAGCTGTGGTCCTTCACCGCGAATCTGCTGTAACGAAGCAGATGAAGTAAGATCGGCTCGCTCGAAGAGTAAAAGATGCCTGCATATAATAATATCTATACATGAAAAAAGAAAAAAACATCTGCATTAAGCTGTTATTTCTTAAGAGAATGAATCGTGTTTTTGAAAATAGGTAGGCAGGCATCTTTTATGAATGATACACATCCCGCCAGTATTGGAGTAAATCCAAAAGAGTCTGTTTCAGCGGTATTTTTGGCTCCCAAAATATCTCCTTCTTGATTTTTCGATTGTCCCCTGTTAAAACTGGGATATCAGCTTTTCTCATTTTTGATTCATCTGTCTTCACATCAATTTTAACTTTGGCGTTTTCCAAGAGCGTATTGAGTACTTGCTTTAAAGAAATCGATTTGCCTGATGATACATTATAGACATGTCCTTTTTTTCCATTTTTTATTAAAGAATAATAAGCTTTGACTACATCCCTGACATCCACGAAATCTCTTTTTACTTCTATATTTCCTACTTTTATCAAAGGAGGGGAGAGACCCTTTTCAATTCTAGCTATTTGGCTGGCCCAATCAGAACAAACAAAATCAGGGCTCTGACCCGGACCTGTATGAGGAAAAGACCTAACTGTGACAATATCCATATCCTCGATTTGAGTATAAAATTGGCACAGGCGTTCCCCACTCAGTTTAGTAAAGGCATAAGGACTCACCGGCTGAACTGGATCTGTTTCTCTCAACGGCCTGGTTTCTAATTCAGGAATACCATATACCTCTGAAGAGCTGATAAAAAGAATTTTTGCATGAGAAGCATATTTTCTTAATGCTTCAAAAAGGTTTAAAGTGCCCATTAGATTGACTTCAAAAGTTTCTTTTCTTTTTTTCCATGACTGACCCACATTAGATACAGCAGCTAAATGAAGGACAGAGTCCGGTTTAGAAAATTCAATGAATTCTTCGGTGTCCTTATCAGAACGGATGTCTATCTTATGTATGGTGCATTTTGAAGTGACTTGACTTGGTTCGGGCTCATCAGGGTAACAAAATCCAAAAATATCGGCTTCTTTGTTTCTTAATAAATAAAGAAAATGCTTCCCTACAAATCCTGATGCTCCGGTTAAAAATATCCGCAATGCTAAACTCTTTCCCTCCAAAAATCCAGCAGATCTTTTAAAGATTGACTGAACGATATTTTCGGTTCCCATCCAGTGATTTTTCTAAACTTTGTGCTGTCAGAAAGAAGGACAGGAACATCAGAAGGTCTTAATCTATCAGGATCTACCTTGATCTTGATGTCATCTTCAGTCAAAGAAAGCAGCTTATCAAGTATTTCCTTAATCCGATAAGTTTTTCCAGTCCCAATGTTATACACATCCCCCTTTTTGCCTTTTTCTAAACTCAGCCAGTAGGCGCGAACCATATCTCTCACATCAGTAAAATCTCTTTTTGCATCAAGGTTTCCTACATACATAACTGGTTCCTGTTTTTTCTTCTCAATCATGGCGATCTGTTTAGCAAAATTAGAACAAATAAAAACATCACCCCTGCGTGGGCCAGTGTGATTAAATCCTCTGGTCCTTACGGTATGTAATCCATAGCTTTTAAAATATTGATAAGCAAGAAGGTCCTGAGCCACTTTACTCACCGCATAAGGACTTAAGGGCCTTAAATGATTATCCTCTTTCATGGGCACTTCATTAGGATGGACAAGGCCATATTCTTCACTGGAACCCGCGATTTGTATTCTGGGATTTATTCCGAGACTGAGCACAGCTTCGAATAAATTGATTTCTCCAACAGCATTAATTGAAAATGTTTCTGCCGGACAATTCCAAGAAGTCGGCACAAAGCTTTGTGCGGCAAGATGAAATATGCGGTCAGGTAGAATCTGAGAAAGTGCTTTTTTTAGCGAAACAATATCCTTTAAATCAGCCTCATAAAGATTTATCTTATCTAAAATATGATCAATATTATCCCTTCGGCTCCTCCATCGTATAAAGCCATAGATTTCCACATCCTTATGTTGCGACAAAATGTAATCAGCAAGATGGCTTCCTGCAAATCCTGTTATCCCAGTAATCAAAACTTTCATCGTCCCTCCTTTTTTTAGTTTCTGCCTGGCCTCCTGAGACTACTTTTTCTTTTTTTTAAATCACTTTATCTTAAACTTAAAATCCAAATCCTCCGAGAAAATCCTCGGTTTTACTAATACCTCCTATTTCCAGAGTGAAACCAAATTGGATCTCTGGTTTATCACGGAAATAGAAAATCCTCAAGTCAGCCCCAAAATCAAGGCACTGATAATGATATATCAAAGAAACAGCAGAATAAAGAAGCTTTTTTTCTCGTATATTGTAATCCACCTCAGCCTCAGCTTCAAGAGCAAGCTGGGGGATCTTTGTTCCTCCAAAAAAGCTTATTTGGTGTCTGTTAAGCAGATAATTTTCCCTATAGGGATTTACACTTTTGTACCAATTGACTCTTAAAAACCAATCATCCGTCGGTACACCCAAATTAGCTCCGACTCTAATGCTGGAAAGGCTTTTGTAATAAGGATTGAATGATGCCGAGGCATCCAGACTATACTTTCTTGTAGGATAGAACCTAATGTTTCCGCTTATATCAGAAAATTCAGGTATTTCATCATCAACCCTGTATCGACTAAGGGGTCCTTTTTCAGGGTTCAAATAAAAAGTCTGAGTTAATCCCAGAGAAATTATTTCCCTGGGCATATCATTTTCTTTGATAAGAAAACGGTTAACAAGACCATATCGTAAATAATGATAAATATAAAAAGCAGTGGATGTGATAATTCTTTCTGAATTTTTTACAGGGCTTTCATATCTATAGGTAAAGGTTGGTTCAATGATATGTTTCAATTTCGCCTTTTTATTCGAATCAAAAAAAACTCTATTAAAAACAGGTCCAATAAACTCAATATCAACAGAATAACTCTTGGTTAAAACCGGCTCGTTAATGACCTCTTTTGTGTCTTCTGACAAGCTCTTAAAGTAATAGGAAAAATTGGATAATAAACTTGTATTGATAGTGAGCCATGGAATCTCATTAAAAGGAACACTGATTCTGGGAACAAACATTAAATACTGGTTGC
>DASRVI010000370.1:0-3367 GCA_035655135.1 Acidobacteriota bacterium
ATGTATTGGGTTCCAATATCATTGCTGTAGGCAATTCCAAATTTTGCTCTTTCCATGGCATCAAAAAGATTTCCGTATATCCCGGAATAAGGATTGAGCCGGTAAGAGTTATCCCCTCTTTTATCTATAAACTCCACGGCAAAATTGAATCTATAATAAACCCAGAGAATATAACCTTTGATCTCCGGATGGTTCATCATGGGTTCCTGTTCAATCCTGTCAGGAAACCCAAAATGAATATAGATCCTTCCCCTGTCTGTCTTCCACCCGGGTATCCCCTCTTTAAACCGATCATTGGCGTATTCCACCCTCTCGTAAAACTCTTCTTTAAACTCGTTCCGCTCTGTATCTGGAGTGGGGTCCCTTTTCTCCCAAAAATCCTCTATAAATTCCTGTCTGGATTCTTTATCAGGAAGATGATTGAATATCTTTTTCTCTTCTCCACTCATGATTAAACGCGCTTCTTCATAGAAATCTTCGCTTTCAGGATCCAGGTTCATTCGGCTGGTTATGGTGCAGCAGGTCAGCATAACCAGGAGAAAAATCAATGATATTCTTATGATATTCATATCTTTCCCATTATTATCTTCTCAGGTAATTCAGAAAACCTTTCACCTGATCCGCTCTTTCTGAATCAGGATCTAACTCCAAGTATTCCTCAAACTGAACTATGGCTTCTTCATTTTTTCCCAACGTCAAATAGGTCAGCCCTAATTGATAAAGACCATCCAGAAAATCTTCCTTTATTTCAACCGAACGCTGATAATACTTCAAAGCTTCTTCATAGTTAGCTAGATTGTAAAACCGAGTTCCTATATTGTAGAGCACAACAGAATCCTCTATATCTTCAAATTTTATTTTTCGATACCATTCCAGCGCCTTATCATCTTCCCCTTTATTTTCATATGCTTTTCCAATAAGAAGCATGGCATCAGTATTTTCAGGTTCTTCCTCTAAGACTTTTTTGTAATACTCTATGGATTTGTCGTATTGTTCCATTTGAAAATAGCAGTTTCCTATATTCAGATTGACCACATACACCTCAGGATTCTCTTCCAGAAGCTTTTGATAGGTTTGGATGGCTTCCTCATATTTTTCAGCATCAAAAAGCTTATTGCCGGCTGTAAGTTTTTCCTTCAGTTCGTTGGTAAGCAGAATGCCTTCTGCTTTTTCTAAAGTGATTTCAATGTCAGGATTTTTTCCAAAAGACTCCACTTCCATGGTTATTCCTTTGGGCATGTATCCGACTTTTTGGAAATCTACAGTCCAACTGCCACCTCTGATCCCCATGGCTACCCATTTTCCATTTTCATCTGTTTTTAATTCAAATCCTTCTTCAGCACGCAGAGAATACAATTTAACAGTCACTCCTTCTATAGGTTTTCCTTCTTGGTCATAAACATATCCCACAACTCTGGCTCTTCCTCTATATGCCTGAGGGAATACAAAAACAACCAGTAAAAGTATTGAAATGACGCCAAAAACCGCTTTTTTCATCCCATACCTCCAATTCTTCTCATTGATCTTATGTTTTATTCAGGGAATCCATTTTACCATTAAAACAAAGAAAAAAAAAGCCCCTCCCGCCAAAGCGAAAGGGGCTTTTTGACTTCTAGTCAGACTCTATTAGAACTCGAACCGAACTCCGAACCTCAGCAGTCTTGGGTTCAGGATTTCATTCAGTGATCCTGCATTGGCATTAGGAGCAAAACTGGTGCTTCCGTCAGCGTAAATGGAAACAGTTCCATAATCATACTGGTATCTTCTGTTCTCAATGGTGCTGTTTAAAGCATTAAACAGGTCTGCCATCAAATAGATCTTACCTACATCTCCAACACTAAGCATTTTCTCAAGCCGGATATCCAGCTTATAGAAGGTGGGAAGAGACTCGTTACCAAATTCTTCAAGATAAAGCCACCGATCTGAGTCTATCTGTTCTCTAGCATTCGGAATTCTGTAGTCATACACTCTAACTCTTTTTCTGAGCAGCCATCCGTTTCTAGCCTGGAAGTTCATAGACACATTGACACCATAGGGAAGCTGGTACAGTCCTGAGACTTTGAGCATCCACGGCGAATAGGTGTACTGATCGATTTTTCCGCTGGCTCCACCCTGATAAGGCGAGTACACTCGATTATCCAGAGCCCACAGGTTTGTGGCATTCATATACCCTTCGTCTCCGTAATGGACAGCCTGACTCTGGAAAGTGAAGCTTCCGTTCAGCATCCATCTGTTGGAAAGCCTCTTGTTGAAAATGATGTCAAATCCCCAGTAGTCATTATAATAATCAGGTCGTAACGAACGTCGCTCATAAGGTGAGTAATAAGAGGGGTCATAACCCTGGTAATCATTCGTCATGTAGTAGTAAGGATGGTCATCTGCACCGACCATATCGCCATCCCAAGGAGTGTCATATCCGCTCACATCCACACTGGACGGAAGGCTGGGCGCCTGCACATACCAGTCTTGTGTCTCGAACTGGACGGCGTTTCCACTGGCATCCACAAAGTGTTTGAGGTCCCACTTGGCTTTATCGTATCTTCTGTAGGTGGCATTGACTGAGACTCCAAAGTCAGGAAGGACTTCTCTTTGAAGAGTAAAAATGACTTCTGTGGTCCTGGGAGATTGAGCATCAGGTTCAAATGAGGAGTAGGGGTCTGTTAAAGACACTGGATTACTGATGTCATAACCTCCATAATATGCACCGTAGGCATCAGCTGTGTCTCCAGCAAAAGTTCCACCGGGAAAAACTTGATAAGGTGTGTAGTTTCCATCTCCCACTGTTGCCCAGTAGAGCTCATTCATCTGAACCACATTATCGCCGTTATCATTCCACCAGAAATCAACCCATCCGCTGGTTCCGCCGGGCATCCAGTAACCAGCTATCATTCCCATGAAGTCTCCATACTGAGCCATTGAAAGCTTAGCAATGGTTTTTCCATCACCAGTCACATCATAGGTGATTCCGATTCTGGGGGAGAATGTCTTCCACCAGTAAGAATCGCCCTTGTAATCTGTGGCTCCAATTTCATCAATTTCAACTCCCGGAAGAAGCTGGTCCAATGCGGCTTTTACATCCGGAGATGCAACTTTATCCCATGCCGGATTGTCATCTACAGCCGCTACAGTACTGGGGGCCACATAGGGCTGCTGCTGGTCATATCTTAGACCCAGAAGCATGGTGAATCTTCCAAAACTAACCGTATCTCTCAAATAAAAGGCATAGGCATCCACACCATAGTCTCTGTAGTAACCTCTCCAGTACATGAAACGCCTCACGTTATCTGGGTTTTCAGCTAAGGTGGGAACTCCGTCGCCGTTCCAGTCAGCGGTGGGAGAATTGTAGTTCCAATATATCCCCATGTTG
>DASRVI010000371.1:0-5211 GCA_035655135.1 Acidobacteriota bacterium
TTGTATTTCTGAGAGGGGAGGAGACTCATAAACAATTTTTCCGCTGGATATGACCGGCTTTAACAGAGGTTTTCCGTTCTCCATTTTTTCTTCCCGCAGGGCGATGATGTCATGGTCATAAAATCCCTCATCAGAAAAAATACGAAAGACCTGCTTATCTGAAGTGAGGGAAAGTTTCCCTGTGCTTAATTTAAGGACCGGCTTCCCGTTGTATTGGGCTATTTTGTAAGCCATATCCAGGTAAGGGGCATCTGCAGAGACCCCCATTTTAGTTCCGACTCCAAAGGAATCAATTTTGGCTTTCTGAGAAAGGACTTTTTGAATCTTGTGTTCATCAAATCCGCCGCTGGCAAAAATCATGGATTGATCCAATCCGTGCTCATCAAGAATCTTTCGAGCTTTTTGGCTTAATTCAGCCATGTCTCCGCTGTCCAGTCGTATTCCTTTAAGTTTTTCGCCTCGGTCAGCCATCTCTTTTCCCACTTGAGCGGCTTTTGTGGTTCCTGAGACGGAATCATAGGTGTCCACCAGCAGAATAGAATTTTCCGGAAAAGTTTGGGAAAAAGCCCTGAAAGCATCGATTTCTTTGTCAAAACTGGAGACAAAGGAATGCGCCATGGTTCCGTATATGGGAATCCCATAAAGTTTTCCCGCTAAAACATTACTGGTCCCGATAAAACCTGCTAAATAGCTGGCTTTAGCCACTTTCATGGCCGCATCGATTCCCTGGCAGCGCCTGAAGGAAAAGTCAACCAGTTTCTTTTCCCCGGCAGCGTGCACGCATCGGGAAGCCTTGGTGGCAATCATGGACTGAAGATTTAGGGTGTTTATCAAAAAAGTCTCAATGATCTGTGCCTCAATAAGAGGAGCCGTGACCTCAAGAACAGGCTCATCTTCAAAAAAAATGGTTCCTTCGGGCATGGCATGAACATCACCTGTGAACTTAAAATTTTCTAGATAGGAAAGAAAATCAGACTTAAAAAAGCCTGTGCTTTCCAGATAATCAAGGTCATCCTGTGTGAATATCAGTTCACTCAAGTATTCCAGCACTTCTTTCAAACCGCAGGAGACAAAATAACGTCGATTAGGAGGATATTTGCGCACAAAAAGGCTGAACACGGCAGTTTCGTTCATCTCATGCTCCAAATAAGAGGCAGCCATGGTCAGTTCATATAAATCAGTGAGCAGCGCCAGATTTTTGATTTTGTTCATTTTTTTAGTGTTTAGGACTTAAAAGTGATTCCCTCTGTTGATTTTAAGACAATTCCTGAATAAAGATTTGAAACCTGGCTTAGGGTGAGAGCTTGATCGAATTCTGAAAGGGCTGAGATTCCGTCGGCAGGGATGACCACCTTATACCATCTGAGCCCGGCAGAGCCTGCAGTGTGAAGGACACATATGTTGGAAACTGTACCCACGATGACCACGTTTTCAACTTTCCATATATGGCTTAAGTAGTGTTCCAGCCATGTACCGTAAAATCCATCATAGCGCAGTTTTCGGCACACCACTTCGTTGTCTTTTGGTTTTAGTTCTGGGATGATTTCCCATCCCCAAGTGTTTTCCTTGCAGTGCTCAGGCCATATGTCAAATTCCGGGTCATCCTCTCTCATGGTATCTTGAGTGTAGGCCACAGGAACATTTGATTTTCTTGCTGACTGGAGGAGCTTTTTTATTTTGGGGACGGTTTCTTTGGCTGCAGGGACCTTCAGGTTCCCCTTTTCCTTAACAAAGTCGTTCTGCATATCCACGATAATGAGGGCTGTTTTTTGGGAAGACAGGGTGATCTTATCTTCATAATTAATATCAGGGACTTCCACTTTTTTATTTGGGATAAACGGAAAACTCATCATTTTCCTCCTTTTTCTCATTATATTATCTATGAGTTTATTATTCATTGTTTCTTGGGCTTTACTGATCTTTGAGTTCAATGTGAACCTTATGGGTAATAAATTCACCAGGATTATCATCTGGAATTTTGATTATCAATTGATCAGACTCTACCTCAGCTCCATTTATTTTTTTGATAAACTCAGGATGCATCACAGAAAGGTTATAGATTTTCCCGCTGATTCCTTCCAGTTTCAGAGTGAGGGCCTGATTTTTTCTGTATAGGGAAATGACTTTAAGCCCTGAATCCGGTTCTCCTACTTTGATTTCAGGAATGACAGGAAGGATTTCAAAACAGGGTTCTATCCAGAGCTTTACTTCCAGAGGATCCTCATTCACAGAAAATTTAGCTTCCACTTGTGTGACCTGGTTTTGATGGACTGTCTTATATTCGATGTTTTTTCCATTCAATGTCACCTGTTTGACTGGGGTCCCTTGGGCTAAACAAGGAGCCAAATGCATTTCAAATCCTTGGGCTTTTTTAGGAGTTATGTTAACGGTTATGGTTTCTTGGTTTCGCTGATAATCAAATGAGAATTCGGAGTCCCCCACTTTATATCCTTTGATTTTTACATGTTTCCAGTTACCTGGAAAATGGGGGGCAAAAGTGATGGTTTTGTGAATGGCATTAGCTTCCAGTCCTATCATTCCCCTTATCAGAGGGAGCACAGCACCGGCTGTGGAGAATCCCTGTTGAGGGACCGCTTCCTGGGGCCATACATTTCGGGTTCCGGAAAACACCTCTGTGACGCACCCCAACGCATGGTCAAAGGTGTGGTGGACCGTGGATAATAAAAGAGGATATCCGTTTAAGGGCAGGTGATGTTTGTACAAGGCGGTGGTGACCCAACTGGTTAAAAAAGGCCATACCGCTCCATAATTGTAATTGAGAGGTTGGAAGTATTGGCTGTCACAAGAAATGCTTCTTATTCCCCAATCAGTGGTGAGTTCCGATGAACTGAGTTTTTCCAGAGAAAGTAGGCTTCTTTGTTTTTCTCCCAGATCCCACATCAGACCAATAGCATTCCAGGGCGATATTTCCTTGACTCTTTCACCTTTATCATTGAAGGCATAGGCATAAAATTTATTTTCCGGGTCCCAAAATTTTTCATCAAAGGCTTTTTGGGCTTTTTGGGAAATCAGAGATGCTTTTTTTTGGAGATCTCCTTTTCCCAAGATTTTGGACATTTCTTCCATGGCTTGAGAGGCTCTCACCCAAACCGCGCCTAAATAGATATCAGTCTCAATACCAGTGAGGGCGCCGTATTCTAAAGCGCCCAGACCTGCGGAGCTGTTATCCATAAGTCCGTCTTTGTTTTTGTCTGTGCTCAGACACCAGTTGTAAGCTTTGATTAAAGAAGGCCAACTTTGTTTAATGAAATCTGTATCTCCGGATATTTTCATATAATCATACATGGCGGCTATAAAATAAGGAGTGGTGTCTCCGTGGATGTATCCATATGGATAGTTTTCCCACCAGTCGATATACCCTTGAGACTGGGAAAGCTCATGAGCCATTTTTCCATCCTCTCTCTGCCATTTCTGGGTGAAAGCCAGGATTTCTTTTATTTCTTGATGCGCTCCGTAAGAGAGCATGCTAAAAGAATTGATGTAAGCATCTCCTCCGAAAAACCATCCAAATCCGGGCCGACCTGAAGTTCCAGATGCCCCTAAACCAGCCACCATTCCTTTGCCCAGTTCGGGATTGTCAACGATTAAGTTATCAAAAGTGACCTTAGCCCATTCATAGGCTAAATTGATTTTGGGATTGGGCGTTTTAATCTGGAGAGTTTTCTGACTAAGGTTCCTGAAATGTTCCCTGCTTTTCTGATAATAATATTCAGGATTTTCCAGAAGTTTTTGATAAACTTCAAGCACTTGGGCGCGTTTTCCGCTGCCTCCGGAAACACATAGAGGAATAAATCTATTTTTCACTTCCTCTGGATCTTTGATTTCAATCTGAAATTCACTGGGGGAATCCGAAAGCATGTGGGCCGGAGTGTAGGAAAGAGCCGATGCTGCCGGAGAACCTACCAAGGCATGATTGTTTCCAGTGGGTTCTGAAATCACATAAGCTTTTGTTTTCTGGTCCCAGTAAGCATACTGGCCTCCGATACCCGCAGGCCACATAGGCTGAAGCACAGGTAAAAATCCGCAGACAATAGTAAGAGGAACCGAGGAATCAATGTGAAGAAGGATGAGGGCTCCTGGTTCTTTAACTGGAGTGACATAAACAGCTTTGACAGTGAAAGATTGGTAAGTATAGGTCAATGTGGTGGCCCAGGGAGATACAGTGATACGATGGACAATATCTCTGCCTTTGATAGGGCGGGTGGAATTTCCGGTGAAAAAAGAGAATTCAAAATTGCGCACCAGTTTCAGAGGATAGGCCCAGGCCTCAAAAGAACCGCTCTCATCTCCCAGCAGGGCAAAACGCTGTCCCACTTTATTGAAGGGAGTGCCGGGTTGAGCCAGCCTCTCAAGTTGGATGTCGCTTTTTTCAAGTTTAAAAGCTGGAATAAAGCCTTTTTCTTCGGAGTATAAAAAATTAAGGGTTAGGATCACCCCTATCAAAAATATCAATGTTTTTTTCATGGCTTCCTCTTTATAGAATTTAACTTCTAGTATAAACACTTCTTAAAATTGTTCAAGAAAAACCAGGGACGGTTCTCTTTTTTTAGATAGGCTTACTTCTTCTCTTTCTCAGATTTTTTGATGGGCTTAACCCGGCTCAATGGTTCATAAGTCCGGGTGGGGCGAAGAGCCTGGCGGGTTTTCAGGTTGAAGCGGTCACCTGGAGCCAGAAAATAAAAAAATCCGGATGGAGGGATATGTTTTTGAGTATCATAGATGGCCACATATCCCTGTCCCAACACTTCAAACCGGTCGCCCTGAACAACAATCGCGGTGTCTTCATCGATTCCGATTCCAAGCAGATCCGGATGAGCTTCCACCACTTCCAGCAGGTCAAACTGTCTGTTTCGCTTGAGAAGGTGCTGGTCGATACCTGTATTTCTTAAAAAGTTCATTCCCTTGGAGTGGTCTCCCATCATGATGGTGTTGGTTTTGGTATCGCCCCGGACTAAATAAGAACCCTGAATGGTGGCTCCTGCAGAGGAACCGCCGATAACACCTCCTCGAGCGAGAAGAGCGAAAAGCTCTTTGTGAACCAGGGTGTTGAGATAAGCGTCTGCCAGGCGCCACTGTCTGCCGCCGGTGAAAAAAACAGCCCTGGCTTCTTTTAAGGATTGGACAAACTCCTCAGAGTTAGCTTGAGCTCGGTCATAAGTGTGAACAAGAGTTATATTTTTAAATCCGGCT
>DASRVI010000372.1:0-6214 GCA_035655135.1 Acidobacteriota bacterium
CATGACTCTGAATTTTTTTGAGTCCATGTATCTGGCAACAGCTTGGATTCTGAATTGATGAAACATCCCTTTTTTTGCCTCATACAAAAGCCTCCCATTAATGGCCACTTGATAGCTTATAAGAGGTTCTGCTCCATTTAAAAAGACCGGATCAAATTTGTGGCCAAATACTTCACTGAAATCCGCAACAACATTTATCTGTTCATCAAAATCAAGCTTTTTTTGACTTAGGATGCCAATATCTATGTCGCTTTCACGCCTTGCATTGCCCTTTGCATAGGAACCGTGCAAAATCATCAATTTGATATTATACTTTTGGCAGAGAGCTTCTAATTTTTCCTTATTGATTTCTAAGTTTTTCATTTTATAGTACTTATATTTGTATCATAAAATTGTATTTAATAAAAATAAAGAAATTGGTGAAATTGGGTGAAATTGGGGACGGTTTACTCATTCACCTATTTTTCTTGATATGTAATTAAAAATCCCAGTCCAGAGAATGGAGGAAGCACTGGAATTCCACTGCGCGGCCTTCCGGATCTTGTGTGTAGAAATGATAGATCCGGTATTTGGGATTCTCTTTAGGCGGCGATTTGGCATTTCTCTTGAATTTCTCATACATCCGGTCCACGTCCTTTTTCTCCGGGTAGAAAAAGGTGATGGTGCCGCCCAAATCAGCTTCTTTCCCCTTGCAGAAGCCTATAAGCAGATTCCCGTATCGAAAAATCAAACAGCTCCCCTGGTCAAGCCATAACTGACAGCCAACCTCTCGCATGTAAAAGTCTTTGATTGCATCCAGCTTTGTAGTCGATAAAAATATAATCCCGCTTTTTTTCTCTGAATCTTTGGTACCAAGAGAAGTGCTGTTAGATACTTTATTCTCATCCTCACTGATAGAAGGAATTCCTATCAGCATCAGAACCAAGATTCCTATAAGACTCAGCTTCATTTTTTCCTCCTTTTTTTATGAATAATACATGCATTTATTCATTTCAAAGAAAAATAGACTTCTTTTCTGTGACCTATTCTGATAACAATAATGATAAGCCTTTCTTCTTCTTTCTTAAAAATAACTCGATAGTTTCCCACTCTGAGTCTGTAATAGCTTTCTTTGGTTCCTTTTAATTTCTTGATATTGTTTTTAAGCACACGAGGATCCTTGGCCAGTATAAGCAACTTTTCTTTAATGATTATTTGGTGGGCTCTGTCAATTTTTTTTAAATCATCACGAGTTTTCTCAAGGAATTTAAGCGCATACATTCCTAGATCCCTAAATCCTTCCAGACCTCCTCTGCATCGATCAGTTCATCACGTCCCTCCTTAAGGTCTTTCATCCTTTTTTGGGCTAACTTAAGGTCAAGAAGGTCAAAATAAACAGTGAGTGCTTTTTCTATGATTTTACTTTTTTTTTCTCCCAATTCTTTAACCATGGTATCGAGTTCTCTGGATACATCTTCATCCAAAGTTATATTATGTCTTTTTTGCATGGCTAACCTCCTTTGAATCAATTTATACACATATTATACACCTTTTTTGTGTAAATTCAACAAAAACTGATCAGTAAACAGGTATGACGTCACTGTTTATAAAGGTTTATTTTCTTCATCAATTTTTTTATAGGAAAGGGCTTCCCATGGCCGGGATAGATTGTTTTAGCTCCCTTATCAATAATCTTCTTCCAACTATCTTTTAAAGCAGCCTGGTCTTCGGCAAATATAGGTAGATTGGGCCTGGTTGTGAGAGGAAATTTGTTCATGGCTGAATCTCCCACAAAAGCCTCACCCGAATCCAGCACCACAGAAATGGAACCAAGAGAATGACCCGGAGTGAATATGATTTCTCCGGATAGGCCGTATTCCTTAAGAGAAAGTCCCTCATCATCAATATCCACATCCACTTTATTGGGCTCGGTTGATATGGTCCTTCCTATGCCTTTGAGCAAAAATTGCATGGTTTTGCCCCACCGGGTCACAGCAGGCGGTATCTTCAGCTTTCCTTCTTCCAACTGGTCTTTTTCGTTTCTGTGAACCATAACCTCGGCGCCGGTCAGTTCCCTCAACTCCTTCAAACATCCCACATGGTCCCAGTGGCAGTGGGTGATGATGATGGCCTTTACATCCTCTGGTTCAATATTGAATTCTTTAAGTTTTTTGTTGAATTTCTTGATTCTACCCGGCACCCCTGCATCCACTAAAACAATGCCTTTATCCCTGATGAGATAGCAGCTGCTGATCCCTGCATTTATTCGATGTATGTCCATTCTTTTTCTCCTCACTAAAAAAATTATAGCGGTTTTCGACCCGTAAAAACAGTGCGATATTATTTAACGGTCATTTCTCAGCATTGACCTTAAAAACAGGGTGTGATACTTTTAGTCCTGAAATCAACAGACAGAAAACCGCAATAAACCTGAATTATTAAAAAAAATGGCATACGGTAAGGAATTCGCTAAAGTATACGATGAAAAATGGAATGTTTGGGGCGCCAAAATGTGGCCTTTTGTTTTCAAGCTGGCAAAAGAATACAATCCGGGCGCCACATCTTGGCTTGATTTATGCTGCGGCACAGGAGCCCTCATAAAATATGTGACAGATCGGGAATTTAAAGGCACTGGTCTTGACAGCTCTCCCCATCAAATCAAAATTGCCGAATCCAAGGTCCCTGAAGCTGAGTTCTTGGTTAAAGATATGCGGAATTTCTCATTATCCCGAAAATTCGACATCATCACCTGCACCTATGACAGCTTAAACTACCTAACCGAGAAGCCGGATCTGGAAAAAGCTCTCCAAAAAGCAGCTTCTCATTTGGCTGAGAGCGGAGTTTTCATCTTTGATATGAACACCTATGAAGGACTTCAGGATAAATGGTGTGAAAGAAATGTCCTCCGTGATCCCTCCATGTCAATCATCATTGATGCATCGTTCAATCCAAAGACAGCTCTCGGAAAGTGCATCATCACCGGATTTATTAAAGATGGTTCAGGCCACAAAAAATTTAAGGAAACTCATATTGAGCGGGGCTATTACAGCACAGAGATAGAACAAGGACTCACCAAAACAGGGCTTTCTTTTAAAAAATACGACGGCGATACTTTTAAAAAGCCTAAATCCCGAGCCGGAAGAATCATCTACGTCTGCAAGAAGGAAAAAAACAGTTCAGAAGGAGACATCTATGCATAAAATCATTCGTTTTTTCGCTGCTGCCGCTTTTATCACAGCTTTAATACCGCTTCTCTCCTGTCAAAAACAAGAAAGAACAGCGGCTGACCTGGTGCTTCTAAATGGAAAAGTCATTAAAAAACTAAATTAGGAGGTTCCCTTGAAAGTCAAATTTTTTAAAAGTGTTACGGCAATTCTAATAATGGCAGTCCCCATTATGGTTATGGCTTCTTTTAAAACCAATGAGTTTTCAGCAGATATGAGGCCTCGAAAAACACAAGATTTAGACGAGATACAACAGGCTGTTTCGGAAAAGCTGGCGGAGAATGATATCGAATGGGAGAACGAAAAAGGAACCATTCATCTTGAGGAAATAAACACCCCTGTTTTAGAAGAATACTTTCCTGACTGGAAAGTATTCCATGTCACCAGACAGCTAAAGATACAGGGCGGGACCTCTTTCAATTATGTGCCGGTAGAGAGAGTCACAGTGAATGAAGAAGATTTGACTGTGCTCATACTCAGCAGCCCAGCCACAAATATGCCCCTTGAAAACGGACTCACCATGATTCAAGAGCAAAACATCCAAATCAAAAGCCAAGAAGATATACAAAATTTTGCCCCGGCACTGGTTGCTCTGTACTTCAAAAACCCTGAGGTTCAAGGGGAAGAACTTAGAGAAAACAATATATGGGCGGTTTATACAGGAACATTCTTCAATCACCTTAAAGGCTTTTTAATCGAAGTAGACAGCAGCGGAAAAGTTATTAATTTAAGCTTCAAATTAAAAATCAAAGAAAAATAACTAACCTCAATATACTTGGCCTGGCAGTGGGACTGGCTGCCTGTTTACTCATGGCTGGATTTGTTATCCATGAGCTGTTCTGGTCTCTTTCTGCCTGCTGACTGTCTTTGTGGCAGGCCTGGGAATTTTTGGTCTGGCTTCCTTCAGTGTGGAACAGCGGACCAAAGAAATCGGAATCCGCAAGGTTTTGGGCTCCAGCGCTTTGGGGATTGTAACGCTTCTTACCAAAAGCTACGCCCGCTGGGTTTTGGCGGCTAATCTTATTGCCTGGCCTGTGGCTTTTTATGCGGCTCAGCACTGGCTTCAATGATTCGCATACCGGACTTCTATTGGTTTGAGGCCGTTTCTGATCGCCGGCTTTTTAACTCTGCTCGCAGCCCTGGTCTCAGTTGTTTTCCAGACCCTTAAAGCCGCCTCCAGCAACCCCGCCGACTCCCTGCGCTACGAATAGGAATAAATTTGGGTCGTTTTACTCATTTACCCTATTTTTTGTTTTGGGATTTCTTTAACGGCTCATTTTGATGAACCAATGCTCATTATTTTATGCTGAAAAAAGGTGAAAAGATATTGTGTCACTGTTTTTTAAATCCTTTAGGCTTAATTTTAAATGGTGATGACCACATTCCCTTTTTTGTGTCCTTTTTCCACATATCTGTGCGCCTCTGCTGTCTGTTCAAGGGGGAAGCGCCGATCTATAACTGCCTTGAATTTCCCTGCTTCGCACAGTTCTTTGAGAAAGTCCAAATCTTCTTTAGCCTTAGAAGGCTTGGAAAGACCTCCGCTGTTTTTATGAACATCAAGAAAGACTCCGGTTTTTTTAAAAGCATTTTTGTCTTTCTTAGGCATCTTACTGACTGCATCAAAAATCACATCATAGGTCTCCTTGATTTGGATTAAATCGTCTTTAGTGTAATCAATGACCTTATCTGCTCCCAGAGATTTCGCCATCTCTAAATTTCCAGTGCTGCAGACTGCGGTGACTTGAGCTCCAAAGTGCTTGGAGATCTGGACCGCAGCAGTACCTGTGCTTCCTGAAGCACCGTAAATGAGTATTTTCTGACCTTTCTGAACACCGGCTTTTCGAAGAATTGTCAAAGCTGTGATTCCAGAATTAGGAACAGTGGCTGCTTGCTCATAAGTCATATTGCTTGGTTTTAAGGCTATGACCTTGTCTTCGGGTATGCAGTTGTACTCGGCATAACCCCCGAAATTCGACCACAGAGTGGAGGCAAATACCTGGTCACCTTTCTTGAATAGCTTTACCTCCTTACCCACTGACTCGATTTCCCCGGCTAACTCCATCCCCAATATGGCTCTCTTCGGTTTTCTCAAACCCAGGTATATTCGCGCAAAGAGCCACTGACTTCTGGGAACATCAAATCTTCGCATCCTCAAATCTCCCGCATGCACAGTGGTGGCATAGACTTTTATCAAAACCTCATTATCCCTGTGTACCGGTTTTTCAACCTCTTTAAGCTCCAGCACATCCGGCGGGCCGTATTTCTCATAGACCACAGCTCTCATGTGATTTTCCCCTATTTGATTTTATTCTTTTCGATCTTTTTTTCTGTTTTTTGCGAGACTTCCTCCCAGAGGCCCCCAGATAAAAAGCAAGTGAGCGATAACACCTCCAATGAGAATCATGTCAATGCTTTGATAGCAGTCGGTTCCTTTCAGTTTGAGAGAACATCCTATTATGACAGCCGCCCAAACGATGGCACTGGCAATAATATAGTAGCCGATTGAAAATTTTTTCATCTTGCCGTTCTCCTGTTTAGGTTATTTTTGCCCTTATTTGAATCAAATTTTTTCCCTTTTTCAAGTACTTTTTTTACAGATAATTTATTTTCTTTTATTCGAAAAAATAAGAGTAACATGATGGAGCGATGCGCCTCCTCCGGGAGTCTAAAATATGATAGATTACCCGGTAGAAGAAAAAACACATAAAGGAGGTGCCAACGTGCATTATATTGGAGTTGACCATCATAAGCAATACTCTTATTTAACGGTGTTAGATGAAGATGGGAGCATGGTAAAGGAAGGCCGTGTTTTAAACATACAGTCTGAGGTTAAGAAATATCTGGAGGTTGCAGGAGAGGGTTCAGAAGCGGTGATAGAAGCAGGGAGGTCAACCTACACTATGCTTGAGTTATTGGAAGAGTTAGAGATGGGGGTCAAGATTGCTCATCCACGGGGGGGTGCAAATGATTGCCCATGCTCAGATTAAAACAGATAAACGGGATTCTGAAGT
>DASRVI010000373.1:0-2218 GCA_035655135.1 Acidobacteriota bacterium
AAATCTCCTGTTAATTTTTACTTATAAATGATATATATATTCAAAACATCACATATTAACCTGAAATAATTCACGAGTCGAGGTTATAAGCTTGATGAAATTCAGGTGTGGCTGAAGCGACTTTGAAGATGTTCTTGCGAAGAACGAAGTGATGAAGCAATCTCATCCGGCAACGAAGCACAATGAGATCACCACGTCGCTCCGCTCCTCGTGATGACGAACGGAGCACAAGCCATATCTGAATTTCAGATCGGCTCGCCTGTAAGGTAAATAAATGGCGATTAAAAATGAAATTGAAAACAAAGAATACTTTTCAGTTATCATTTTTATAAAAATCATGAATATCTATGAAGACAAATTGAAAAAATGATCATCGCCATTTATTTATGAATATTCAGGTTAAAAGGAGAAAGCAATGAGGGTTAAGATTTTTATGTTTCTTTTCATCATCATCCTTCCGTTCCTTCTTTTCAGTCAAGATGCAAACCAGGCATTAAACCAAGCTGATGATTTATTTGAACAAATGTCAGACATGGAAACAGCTCGAAGAGCTTTGGGTTTATACCGAACCGCTCTAAATCAAGCAGAAAACAAATATGAGCCTTACTGGAAAATTGCAAGGCTGCTCTATTATATTGGGGAACACACAGAGAACAAAAAGGAAAAAAAGAACATCTTTTCTCAAGCTGTTTATTACGCTGAAAAAGCCATAGAGTTGAGCCCTGAAAAACCGGATGGATACTACTGGAAGGGAGTCAACAATGGAAAATACGGCGAAAGCAGAGGAGTGTTAAAAAGTCTGTTCCTGGTGAAGCCAATAAAAAGTGATATGAACAAAGTGATCGAACTCAATCCAGCCTATGAAGATGGAGGGGCTTACAGAGTATTGGGACGGGTCTATTTCAAACTCCCAGGATTTGCTGGAGGAAGCAACGAAGAGTCATTGAAATTACTCAAAAAATCAATCGAATTTGGACCGGATGATGCCAACACAAGACTTTTTCTAGGGGAAACCCTTTTAGCTATGGATGAAACAGAAAAAGCTAGAGAAGAACTTGAATTTGTGCTTTCTCTGGAAGATGATCCCCTTTGGAAATCGGATGTGGCCAGCGCCAAAAAACAAGCCAAAGAGCTTCTCCAGGATAAAAAGTTTAGGAAGGATTAAAAAATTCATCAGTCAGTTCTTCCAATTTGATAAGATAATTTTGAATACGTAACCGTTCTTTTTCAAATTCCTGAGGATTTAAATCTGGGTTAATCCTAAAGGGTTTTCCATAAGCAGCCACCAGTTTGGTGAAAGGATAAAAGAATAAAAAACGATCCCAGCTTTTTAAAAACTTTTTCTTTTTTGCAGAAAACGAAAACGGAACCAAATAAGCTCCTGTCTCCTGAGCAAGCTTAACAGCACCGGGCTTCATTTTTCTTTCCGGTCCAGTGGGGCCATCAGCCACAATAATCAATTCCTTGCCTTCAGCCATCAAGTTTTTCATTTTTTTCCATTCTTCCACTACAGCATGAGAACCGGATCCTCTCAACAATCTGTATCTCCATCTGGATAAAATTTGAGCTATGATTTCTCCATCCCTGCTTGGACTGACTAGAGTGTATATATTTCTATTTCTAAAAAAATAAGCAGCAAATAGAATTCTTCCATGCCAAAGAATAAAAATGACCGGCTCCCCTTTTTTCCTTAATTTAATATAGGGCTTCTCTCCAAGAACTGTTTTTTGAGTGGAGACTCCCAAAAACCAGACTAGAAACTTCCCCACCAACCCAATGACCATCCAGTAAACTCTCTCAAAAAAAGACATTGAATACATCATAATCAGTGAACCACTAAGAGTAAAGCTAAAAAGACTCATTCCTGCGATCAATGACCAGTCCTACTAAAAAGCTTGCTCCACTTATCCCTAACCCTAGAGGAACAGAATAAGGCCATTCCAACCAGTTTAAATGGATAAATCCTGTGCCGGATAAAAAACCAATAAGAGAATAAAGCGCTCCTGAGGAAAGACTCAATCCTCCTGCAAAAGGCCTCTTTTTTCTGGAATACAGCATAGCTATTCCAGGAATAAAAAATCCCACACACATTATTTCCGAGGCAAGTCCGAGTGTTGCTAAGATGCTCTGAAGTCGGGTTGCGATGAGAAAAGCCAATCCACCCACCACAATGGTTGCCATACGGCTTATCAAAACTGCATGATTTGATTTTTTTCTT
>DASRVI010000374.1:0-4309 GCA_035655135.1 Acidobacteriota bacterium
TCTAAGTCCCGGTCAGGTGTTTTTGTCTTGGTTTTCGGCTTCATTCTTTTATCCGGATTAGCCGGGCTTTATTTTAGGAGGGGAGAGAAAGAGAAAAAGGGGATCAAGACGTTTCTCAAAGTGGTGTTTTTGGTGATTGTGGTCATCTCTTTATATATTGGGATCGGAGCCACTCTGGAGAGATTTTCTCTGGATCAGATCCTTCAGGAACAGAGGCCTCGGGTGTGGGGAAATACTGTTGAGATTATTGGGGATTTCCCTGTTTTTGGCTCTGGGTTGGGGACATTTGACTCTGTTTACACGGCTTATGAGGAAAGCGGCAAGTTTGTGAGGTGGTCTCATGCGCACAATGACTATCTGCAGTATGCGGCTGAAGTGGGAGTGGTGGGATTGGCTCTTCTTTTAGGAGGCATTCTGTTTATGCTGGTGAATTCTTTTCGGATCTGGAGAGAGCGGCGCCACCCTCAGGTCAAAGGACTGGCTTTAGGCGGGATTGTGGGTTTAGTGGGAATATTGATTCACAGCATCACGGATTTTAACCTGCATATTCCAGCGAATATGGTGCTTTTTGCTGTGATTTTATCTTTGACCATGGTGACAGCTTTTTATCGAAGCAAAAAAACCTGACTTATTCATAAAAAAATGGCGATTTAAGGCGACTCGTGAATAATCCAGGGAAGATAAAGGATAATCTAAAAAAATCATGAATATTATTAAGAAAATTCTTTTTTTAGGCGGGCTTGTGATTCTGGCAGTGGTTTGTGTTTTAAGCTACTGGAACCAGCATCTGGTGTATAAGGCACAGAACACAGAGGATAAGGAGAAAAGGATCAGAATTTTAGAGAAAGCCAATGAACTTTATCCATTGAATCCTGAAGTTTATTATGCTCTGGGAGAGGCTCATTTGAGTATAGGCGTTCAGATTCCAGAAGAGCCGGAAGAGAGTGAGGCTCATTTTAAAAAAGCGGTTAAAAACTATGAAAAGTATCTGGGTATGAATCCAGTCTCGGCTTTTTCCCATTTTGGTCTGGCACAGGCTTATTACAACAGAAGCTTTTTCACTCCCTCTCTGGCTGAGCTTTCTTTTAATGAGTACCGGAATGCTGCGCATCTGGCTGGTCATCACACCCCTATATTTTTTGAGGTAGGGACTTTGTTTTTATCACGATGGGACGAGCTGAATGAGGAAAGCCGGGATTTTACGGTGAGTCTCTTAAGGCGGATTGTAGAGAGTGCGGACAGGGATAAGTTCATAAAAATAATGCAGATATGGGAAATGAATGTGAATGATTATGAGGTTATGGAGAGAATCCTTCCTGAGAAAGCCTGGGTTTACAGGATGTATGCCCGGTTTCTGGGAGAGAAGAGCCTTTCTTTGGGAGAGAGGCAGCCGTATTTGGCTGAGGCGGAGGCTCTTGATTTTAAAATGGCTCAGGATGAGCATGAACAGGGGGAGAATAATTATTTTTACTATCAGATGGAGCCGGCTTTTTCCAGATTCAAGAACTGCTTGAATGTGCTGAAGAGGATCCATTTTTATCAGCGGCTTACGGGTCAGAATCTTATAGATACCGGAGAATTTGAGCAGATCCAAAAGTCTTCGCTTTTGTACTTGGTGAAGTCAGGGTTGGAATTAGGAAAGAGGTTTGATGAGGTCAGAGATGACTTAAAGATGTATTTGAACATGGAAGACAAAGTGAGCGCAGTGAGAGAAGTGGATGAATACCTCCAGAGACATCAAATCATTGGGAATAGACTGGAAAGAAATTTTGAGGATATGGATCTTTTTGCCTTTCATGCGTATTTGTCCTATAGGGAGAACCGGTACCGGGATATCATGCGCGTGGGACGGAATTTCAGGGAAAGTATTGTGGTGGTGCCTAAAGATAATCAAGATGAGTACGTAAGGATTTTGCAAATCGTGGGGGATGCCAACCAGAAAGTGGATTATATTTATGATGCGGTTGAATTTTATGAGAAAGCGCTTGAAGTGGAGCCGGATAATCTTGAGACTCTGGTCCGGCTTAGAGAGAGCTTAATCCGGTTGAATAGAGAAAAGGAAGTGGAGGAGATCAACCAGCAAATTGAGGAAGTTGTTTCAGCGCAGGTAAAGGAATGGGTAGACCGGTGGATTGAGAAGGGACAGAATTTTTATCAGAACCTGGTTTTGGATGGAAGTGAAGTGGTGCTGAAGATTTATTTGGAGAATGGAGAGATAGGTTCAGCTCCTTTAGTGAGTGTGTTTTGGAACGGCAGAGTGATGTGGGAGGATTACCTTGAATTAGGAGAGGAGGAAGGAAGCGGGGCTGTTTTTTTAGGTCTTAATTCTAAGGTGGGAGAAAACCAAATAAGGATTTCTCCAGTAAACCAAAGAGTCAGACTTTTAAGGGTAGAGTGGGAAAAATAACGCCTGAAAAAGATTGACAATATCATGTATGGGTATTATTATATTAACATCTCGAAAGGGAGACGGAGGATTCAATGCTGAAACAAATGAAGAAATCAGTGGCCCTACTAGGGGGGGCATTAGGCTTAATTTTGATTATTACCCCTTGCCTATGGAGCCAAGATATTGAAAAAGGAAGCGTTTTGGGATTTGTCTATGATAAGGATGGGACTACTCCCATTCAAGGGGCTGTAGTCAAACTTAAAGACGTCAGATCCGGGGAGATTTATGAGAGCACTCCTTCAGACAGTCAGGGAAATTTTCTGATTGAACAGATGGAGAGCGGCGTTTATGTGTATGGCGTGACCTCATCTGAAGGTGATTATAACTGTGATGGTATGATCGGAGTACGGGTTGATGGGAATGAGCCGGCGAAAATGGCTCTGGCACTGAGCCGGTATGCAGATAAGGAGAATAATGAAGAGAAAAATCCCAATGAGAACACATCAGGTGAATATTTAGTGGGAGAAGTTCTGAGTTACAATCCCAAAACTCAGATGGCTCAAGTACGGATTCTGAGAGGGATTTTAGAGAAAAATGACAGGGTCCATATCTTGGGAAAGCCCGGAGAAGAGGAGAAAAAGAGAGATTTTTATCAGACAACCGGCGATCTGAATTTGAACGGATCCAAAGTGAAAAGGCTTTTTGTAGAGCAGGTTGGTCTGTTTAAGACTAAAAACCCAGTAAAAGAAGGAGATCTGGTTTATCTGGCAGAGAAAAAAGGCGGCTTATTGGGATTTTTAGTGGCTCCCTGTGGATGGGCTGCTTTACTTGGAGCCGCATCTGCTGGCTATATCATATATAACGAAACTACAGATGGTGACCAAGCCAGCGCCTACAAATAAAGTTTAAATTGGGGACGGTTTATCTATTTACCTATTTTTCTAAGATAAAAAAGGGGCAGGGCTCAGGTCCATGTCCCTTTTTTTTTGTCTCTATTTTTATGTAATCTCTATTTTAGATCTTTCACAATTTCAATTTCAATGCATTGAACATTCTTTTGATTTAGAGTATTCTTATCCTATGAATCTCCAGAAGCAAAAAATAGATCAGCTCAGGAAGTATTTCAAAAAAAAGGAATCTGTGATTTTAGCTTTTGTTTTTGGTTCCAAAGCTAAAGGGAACCAGAGGTTATTTTCAGATTGGGATATCGCCGTCTACTTTAAACCATCTCAGTACTGTGAAATGGAAACAGATATAGAATATCCTGAGGAACATGAAATATGGGGAGATTTAGAGAAAATTCTAACATCAAATAAAATTGACCTTTTAGTATTGAACCGTGCCAATCCATCGCTGCTCTTTTCAGTGCTTAATTCAGGTATTGATTTATCCATTAAAGACAGAAGGCTCTATATTGATCTTTTGATCAAATCCCATTATGAAGCTGTTGACTGGTGGAGCTTCACAAAAGAATTCTATGAAATCGCTGAGAGGGCTGAGTCTTTATCTGAAGAGGATAAGTCAGTTTTAAGAATTCATATAAGATTTTTAGAGAGTGAATTTGCGGATTTGAAAAAGTTTGAAAAAATGACCCGGCAGGTATATATCCAGGATAATGACCAAAGAAGAAATGTGGAAAGATGGGTTGAGAATTTAGTTATGTCAGCCATAGATATTTCAAAAATAATTCTTGCTTCAGATAAGAAAGAAATTCCTCAAACCTATAGAGAAACTTTACTTCGTTTTTCCATAAGATTTATGGGAGAAGATAGAGCTAAAAAGTTTTCCAGGTTCGCAGAGTTGAGAAATATACTGACTCATGAGTATTTGGATGTTAAATGGGATAAAATAAGTCATTTTGTTAAGAAGGCATCCAAGTATTATCCTCTTTTTATTGAAGAAGCGAAACAATATTTGAAA
>DASRVI010000375.1:0-2570 GCA_035655135.1 Acidobacteriota bacterium
AAGAAGAAGATAAGTGTAAAGATTGAAATTAAGCCAAGTCCCACGTTCAACGCGTCCGGATGCATACAGAGTTTCAAACGAACAAAGCATATTAAAAGTGAAGTGTGAGTTGTGCGGCACATCTTCCACCACCCCGGTTACTCTATAATCATTCCGGTTATTGAGCTTGAGCATTTTACCCACCGGCTCTTCATTCCCAAAATATTTTTCAGCCAGAGTTTGGGTTAAAACAACCGTATAGGGACGATCCAGAGCGTTTATCGGATTTCCTTTGATCATTGGAAAGGTAAAAACCTCAAAAATGGAGTTGTCCGCCCAAAAAATCTGGTCCTCATAAAACAACCGATCCTTATATTTGACAGGAATCCGGTCTCTAATTTTCAGTCTGGCCGCACTCAGGACTTCTGGGTAATCATTCTCAAGTACAGGACCTACAGGCTCATTGCTTAAGGGAATCTGCAAAATGTTCCCCCCCAGTTGGGCATCCAAACAAATCCGGTAGATCCGGTCAGAATTTTTATGATATGTGTCATAGCTCAATTGATGGAGGATAAAAAGACTGATCAAGATACAGCTGGCCATGCCAATGGCTAAACCCAGAATATTGATAAAAGCATAACCTTTGTGTCTTTTCAGGTTGCGCAGGGCTGTTTTGATATAATTTATGATCATACCTGATCTCCTTTATGAAACCAAACTGAATTATTTTTGATTCCAGATAATCTGATTTCCTTCTTTTATAAAAACATACGAAACCTTGAAAAGAAAAGTTCCTTTTTTCTGGAGTTCTGTTCCAATTCTCTGAGCCATCTTTTTAATGAATTCCTATTGACAGAATATTTTTTTTTGTGCATTATAAATATGCTGTCATTTGAAAGGATGAAGAAAGACGGCTGCTGTACAGAAAGAAAATTCAAGGCAAGTCCTCCCTAAAAAGAGTCATTCCATGAATAATCTATTCAGTTTCATTAGAATCTTTATCATCATTATTGTATTTTTAGGCTTTTTTCCCAAACAAATTTTCCCATCCAGCACAATCCAGGACCTCCTTGAGTGGGAGATCAAGGTCATTGTCAAAAAAGCCAACATCCATATGGAGCCCTCCGAAAAGAGTCCTGTGGTCATGACTGTACCTCAGTCTTCAATCCTGCAGTCTTATGAAAAAAAGGATGAATGGTTCCGGGTGGTCTTCAAACACGAAAATGGTATTGTGGTGATCGGTTACATTCATTCCAGTCAAGTTAGGGCAGTAAAAGAAAAAGTGGTAAAGAAGACTGATTTTTGGAGTGAAGAATCCGATTTTTTTAAAGGAATTGGTCTCACAGTAAAAGTTTCTGTGGGTTATAACCATATCGCAGCAGGTGAGATCAACAATGGACTCATAGGCCTGGTGGATTATTATAAATTTTACATAAATTGCCAGGGTGATTATTTAAACGGTCAGATCAAGCCCTTTCATTCAGGGTTTGACTTTGGTGCTGATGCCATCTACAGTGTGACCCCCCGTATAGGAATTGGTCTTGGTTTGAGTTATATTCAGTGGGGCAATTTAGATTTCCTTTTTTTAACCGAATCCAAATCTATTCGAAGACTTCACAGCAATATCAGAGTCAAAGCCTTTCCGGTGAGACTGGGATTATTTTACACCCAACCTGTTTTCGAAAAAATTAATTTAACCTTTAATGCAGGACCTTCCTATCACTTTGTGAAACATGACTACAATATGCATTACAGACCCTACTTTGTTTCGCAGGAAGCCCAAGGTCAAGGATGGGGATTTCACGGGGGTGTGGGGCTGGAGCTTGAATGGAACTCCCGGTCCACTCTCTTTATCGAATATCAAGGCCGCTATGCCAATATCAGCAATTTTAAGGGAAAAGAAATTAACTACTTTTATTATGAAGTGGAAGAAGGCCCGCTTTTTTATATGGCAGATGAATCCATTCCCCCTCAAATAGCTATATTCAATCAAGCCCCTGGATGGTACGAAACTTCAAGAGAAGCCAATTATGACATCAGTGGTTTTGCCATCAGAATCGGAGCCAAGATAAAATTTTAAGACTATTAACAATGGGAAAAAGATGAAAGGAAAAATATTTTTAACAGCTTTTTTAGTTTTTATTTTTTCTATGATGGCCAACTCGCTTGAGCAAAAGGTCACCCTTTCTGAGGAATATGAACAATGGCTCAATGAAGTGCACCATATCATCACTAAGGCAGAGAAAGAGGTTTTTATCCAGCTGGAAACCGATAAAAAGAAAGATCTTTTTATTCAGGAATTCTGGAGGCAGAGGGATCCCACACCCGGAACACCTCGAAATGAGGTCAAAGAAGAACACTATCAAAGGTTTGAATTTGTCAATAAAACATTCGGTAGGCTCTCCACTCTTGAAGGTTGGCAAACAGATAGAGGAAGAATGTACATCATACTGGGTTCACCCTATCAAGTGGAAAAAATTCATACCATCCAAACCTACCCTATAGAGATATGGTACTACCACGGTGATCCCAATCTGGGTCAACCAACAGTATTTCGCCTCCTGTTCTTCAGAAGAGGTGGCGCCGGAGAT
>DASRVI010000376.1:0-3579 GCA_035655135.1 Acidobacteriota bacterium
CTTGATCTGTATCTCTCTCAGTTTTATCTCGGTCGGAATTAGTTTCTGTGGAGTTTTCTCCCTCTTGAACCGATTCATCCGACATTTGTTGCTCTTGGTGTTCTTGATTATAAATATCATCAACTTTCCCCTCAAGTTCAGCTTCATCTGGTGAAGGAGCCTCTTGAAAAGGATCCGCTAGCTGAATCTCATCTTTATCTTTAGTTTCATCTTTATCTTGATCTGGATCTTCTTGATTTTCCTCTTCTTTTTTATTTGAGTTTTCCTGATTTTCATGATTACTCTCTTTATTCTCTTGCTGTTCATTGGTATAAATTTCATCAACTTTCCCAACAAGGTCAGCCTCTGCCGGCGAGGGGGCGCTAGCAGGTACAAAGAGTTCTTCTTCTCGCTCTTGGGCTTCTTCTGGAAGCTCTTCAGGAAGAGAGTCCTCACCCTCAGTATCTTCCATCTCTCCATTCTTTTCATTTTCCTCACCCTCGTTTTTTTCAGGAGGAATTAAAACAGTTTCTGACGGAGATCCCGAATTAGGAATATATTTTTCCTCTGACTGATTAATATCTTCTTCCTTGCCTGCATTTTCTTCCTCTCTACTTGTTTCCTCTTCTTCGTCATCCTCTTGCTCTTGTTCTTCTTGATCCTGCCCATCTTCTTCTGATATCGGTTCCCACTGTTCATCATCTTGGTCTGTATCTGGAATTGGGTCCCATGGCTCGTCACCTTGGTCTGTATCTGGAGTTGGGTCCCATGGCTCATCATCTTGGTCTGTATCTGGAGTCGGATCCCATGGCTCGTCATCTTGGTCTGTATCTGGAGTTGAATCCCTTGGCTCGTCATCTTGATTGTCAGTATTTTCCTGTTCTTGATCATCTGTGTCTGGTTCCTCGTATTCTTTTTCCCCTTCTCCCTCTCCACCGCTTTCAGACATAAAATCACACTCTATGAGATAGATTTATTTTTTATATTCAAGATAAGACGGTCCAGTATATTCCAACATCGCAGATTCATAATCTATCGTTTTTAAGGTATATTTCTCACCATTTACTCCATTTATTACAAGCATCAGCCTATTCTTTAGAAATCTAATATATTCTTGCTCTTCAAAATTATTGGTAAAACATTGAACACCTTTGTTTCCTACTCGAAAAATAAATTTTAAACTAGGAATCTTTATGGTACATTCAAACAAGTCAGAAGGAGATTGATCTGCAATTATAAATGCAAGCCCTTTACTACGAAATTCAATTAACAACTGTTTGAAGATTTGTTCCAATTGGCTGCGTGAAATATGATCATCGCTGCTTGCATATCTATTTAAGAGTTTTTCAAGAATTTGATGGGCTTCATCAATCATTATAAGTTGCTGCAGTTTTACAGCCTCTTGCTCTGGGGTTAAAGTTCTTACCAGCTGAAATATTGCATTGGAGATTAAGCGTTTTATGTATATATTAGCTGCTGATAAATCGAGGAAAATTTTGTTCCCATTTATCCATTCATTATACCATTGAGGGATGAATCGCTTATTGGAGAGATCAACCGTTTTTTCTACAAGTGGATCGGAGAGAAGGGAAAGAACACGATTTTCAATAGCCCTTAAAATATTGGTTTGATATTCATTATGATATTTATGCTCTAAAAACCATTTCTTCAAGCTTTTAAATAAGAGACTTACGGATTGGGGGACTGAACCATGCTTCTCAATATAAGCCTTCATTACTTTTAACATAATTTTATTCACTGGCTCATCTAATCCCAAAGAAGCTACTAAATAATCTGCAGTCTCTTGCAAGCATTTCTCTAAATGCCCCCCCTCTACAAAATATGGGACCCAACACGATTCCTCACCGTATTTAATAACTCTATCAACATGATAGAGATGATCTTGTTCCCCTTTTCCCAAATTAATAATAAGAATCCCGATATCCGGTGCTTTTTTATAGAATTCTTTACAGATATGGCCTAAAAACCGTGTTTTCCCGGTTCCAGGTTGTCCTACAATGAGTGTTCCATGGGCAAAGTGATCTTTTGAAACATATTTTTTGTTAAATGAAGGCACCCCATTTTTTACGTAATTCCCCAATAGAATCATATCTTCTCTGTCTTGAGAATTTAAGGTGAAATCCACATTCTCATTTTTAAGTAGTTTCGCTTTCGAGATAGGAATTTCCGGTAAAAAGTAGAAATCAAAATTTTCTCGATAAAAACTATAGCTTTTAACTGTAAAACTTGAATACATCTCTAGCCTCATTATCTTATCCAAATATGATAAGGGAAGCTTTACTAGTTCTGTTGTTTCATCCCTTATATTTTTAAGATCTAAACAAAAATAGTTTAGATGACCCAAGAGTCTATAATATTCTGCTTTTTTCCTTAGAAGTAACGCGTTTGGTTCGATTAGGATATAAAATTTGATATCAAATGGATATATGAACGATCGGTCTTGCACTTTTCGCCACATAATATAAAAATGGATGATATGCCCTGAATTTTTATGAAATAAAGTAATTATTCTGCTTAAGATTGGAATGGTATATCTCGGAGGACTACTGAGATCTATTTTATTTGGAAATTTAAGCTCAAATAACCAATATAATTGTTGCTCTCTGAGTGGTTCAAGCTTTTTGATGGATAAATTCCCTGAAAGTCCAGGAAATTCATTTTCTAAATAAATCAAATGGGTATTTCCTTTTATATAGGCATCTTGTTCAGCCTCTTCTGACAAATAAAAGATCCATCGAAAGTTCTGATCCAAGACCAATTCTAAACCATACACCGTGTCATCGAGAAATGGATTTCTTAACCAATTAAAAATATATTTAGCATTTTCTAAATTGGTATGGGAACTATCAAGTCTCGTTGGCATTCCAGGTAATTGAGTAATCTCTATCCTCGCTTGCCAATGTTCTTTTATTTGTTTATTTTTTTCTCCCGAGATTACCATTGCCCTCTCTCTATTTTTTGTTTTTTCCTTTTTTTAGGTCTTATCCGACTTCTATAAAGATCTCTGGATCTGACTTCATAATGATTTACCCGATTTTTAGCCACAATCGTCTGATAGAGATACGAGATACCTCTGGAACTAAATCTAAGAATATAATAGGTTATCCCCAATGAAATATAAAGAAAAATCTCATGGATGAATGTCCAGTCAAAAAATAATATCCCTCCCCACAATATAAACACTGAAATTGCAACAAGAACGATTTGATATAGAGAATAGATAGTATCTTTTTGAAATGCCAATCCAATTGTTTTAAGATCTTGAAGGGAAGGACCAGCTCCAAAGATGAGTGAACTCATTAGAAAAATCACAATAAAGAAAGAAATCATATTTAGGGAGGTATGAAGGAAAAGATCAAGTAAAAAGAAAAAGATCCAAAAACCTATATATAACGGAGCAAACGCAATTAATAAAGCTTGCAAAAAAGTAAATCGCTGCTCTGTATTTACACTTACACTCCCCCCATATTCATATTTTACCTTATCACCTGTATCCGTTCTTTTAGATTTATACCTAGTGATTAAGTTGTAATTTTGAATCTGAGCATTTGTGAGAAGACAGATAAGAATATGGCACAA
>DASRVI010000377.1:0-4789 GCA_035655135.1 Acidobacteriota bacterium
AAGAGGTGACAGAGAAATACATCAAAGCCTTTTTTGAAGACATAGATACCCTGAACATACTCAGGGCTGATCATTATCCAAAAGCCACAGAGCATATCAAAGAAATGGCCCACATGGTCAAAGGATTAGTCCAAAAAGGATACGGATACAAAAAAGATGGATCCTATTATTTTGATATTTCAAAATTTAAAGATTATGGGAAACTGTCAAAGATAAACATAGATGAACTGAGAACAGGAGAGAGAGTGGAGTCAGATGAATATGAAAAGAAAAATGCCCATGACTTTGCTTTATGGAAAGAAAAAAAGCCCAACGAGCCTTATTGGGATACTGAGATTGGTCAAGGAAGACCTGGATGGCATATTGAGTGTTCGGTTATGAGCACCAAGTATCTTGGACAGCCGCTTGATATTCACTGCGGCGGTGTTGATAATATTTTCCCTCATCATGAGAATGAAATTGCTCAATCAGAAAGCTATGCGGGTAAAAAGTTTGTTCATTACTGGCTGCACTGCCGTCATTTGATTGTAGAGGGAAACAAGATGTCCAAATCCAAGGGGAATCAATACACCTTAAGAGACCTTATAAAAAAAGGAATAGACCCGGTGGTTCTCCGATATCTTCTTTTATCCACTCATTATAGAAAAATGCTTAATTTTTCTTTTGATACGCTTGATCAATCTGAGTCTTCTCTGGAAAGGATTAAGGATTTCCTTTATGAACTCAAAACCCGTTCGTTTAAATCAGGCGAAAATCATTTGGTTAAAAAATTAATTAGTAAAGCAGAAAAGAAATTTGTGGAGAGCCTCAGTGATGATCTTAACATTTCAAAGGCTTTGACTGCTGTTTTCGAGCTCATAAGAGATGTTAACAAGCTTGTAGTGGAGAACCAAATATATGAGAGCGACTCAGAGATGATCCGGTCAACTTTTAAGAAGTGGAACAGAGTTCTAGGAATCCTTCCAGGAAAAGAGGATGAAAAACTAGAGGCTTCCATAAAGAAGAAAATAGAGTTGAGAGAAAAGGCAAGAAAAGAAAAAAACTATGAACTGGCTGATCAGATAAGAGATGAACTGCTGGAAAAGGGAATTATCCTAGAGGATACTAAAGACGGAGTGCGCTGGAAGAAAAAGTGAGCCTCCCAAATAATATCACTCCTTACGAATTAGGAAAATTGGGAGAGAAGTTTGCCATTGATTATTTAAAGAGGAGTGGATACAAAATAGCACAGAAAGGATTCCGACTTTTTAGAGGAGATATCGATATCATTGCTTATGATAGAAAGGTTCTTGTTTTTATCGAAGTCAAAACCCGAAGAGGAAATAGGTTTGGTCTTCCCGAAGAGTCTGTTCATCCCTCCAAACAAAAAAAAATCAGAAAGATAGCACAGGGATTTATTTCTTTGAATAAGCTGGAAGAAGAGGAATGTCGTTTTGATATTTTAGCTTTAGATTATAATGAGAATAAAGGTTTTAAAGTGACTCATTTCAAGGACGCCTTTTAACCTTGGCTATTCATAAAAAAGGCCGATATTTTTTATGAAAATCAATTCGATTCACTATTTAAACATTATATCTTTTCAATAAATTAATAGAGTAAGTTTCTTGTTTTCTTTTAATGTATTTTATCTTATATCGGCCTTTTTTACTCTTAGAGCGAGCTGATATGAAATTAAGATATGGCTTGTGCTCCGTTCGTCATTGCGGGCGACCGCAAGGGAGCGCGGCAATCTCATTAAGCTTACAATATCGACTCGTTAATAATCCAAAGTTAATCTTGGATTTTTCGTAAAAAAGGCTGATATTTTTATAAAAAAATAAATATTATGTGTGTATAATAAAGTGAATACCATGAAATTTGCAAAGATGTCAGCAGCAGGGAATGATTTTATTCTCTTTGATAATCGAAAAAAAATTTTTAAAGGAGATGAACAAGATTATTTCCGTCACATATGCCAGAGGCGCTTTTCCGTAGGAGCTGATGGAGTCATGCTTTTCGAGCAAAGCGTTTCAGCTGATTTCAAGTACCGTCATTTTAATTCAGATGGTCTATCTGTACCCATATGTGGAAATGGAGCTCGAGCCATCTGCAGATACGCCTATTTAAAGAAAATAACAGGCAAAAATATTGTTTTTGAAGCCAATGGAATCCTCTATCATGGATATTGTTCTGGAAATGAAGTAACTGTGGACCATCCCAAGCCTTTGGACATTCGGACACAAATCGGAATTGTCAATGAAGATTTTTTTGAAGAGGGAGGTTTTCTTATAATCGGAGTTCCTCATTTGGTCATTTTTTGTGATAATATCCAGAAGATCGATGTTCATGAATATGGTAAGAAATACAGATCTCATCATTTATTTGAGCAAGGAACTAATGTTAATTTTGTACAGATCAGGGACAAAAATACTTTAGAAGTGAGGACTTTTGAGAGAGGAGTCGAAGGTGAAACTTACTCTTGCGGGACCGGGGCCATGGCATCCGCTTTGATTTCTCATTTATCAAAAGGGATCAAGAAGCCTGTTAAAGTCAGAACTAGAGGAGGAAAGCTCACCGTCAGTTGGGACAAAGGATTTAATCCGTTATATTTAAGCGGAAAAGCTGAACTGATTTTTGAGGGCCGATTTATAGAGAAATAGGCCCTTTGATTTTTCTTACTATTGATTCATCGCTGCAGTGTTTGAAAATTTCACTGATCTTTTCTTTAAAAACAGGATGGACTAGGGTTGAGGCAATCTCTAAAAGAGGCACAAGGACAAAATTTCGGTGAGCAAGCTCTTTGTGTGGGATCTCCAAATTGTTGTTTTTTATCACTCTGTCTTCTAGCATGAGTATGTCTATATCAATGGGTCTTGGATTGTTCATCCCATGCAGAGTTCTGCCCATGCTTTTTTCGATTTTTTTTATTTTTTTAAGAAGCCGGTTTGGTGATAAATGGGTCTGGGCTTTCACGACGATATTCATGTACCAAGGCTGTTTTGCTCCTCCAAAAGGCTGGGTTTCATAAACAGAGGAGATTTTCTCTATATATATTCCTTGATTTTGGAGTTTTTTAAGAGCTTGAGTTAAATTTTTCTCTCTTTGCCCCAGATTGCTTCCTAATCCCAAATAATATTCCATTTTCGTCAGTTAAAGGCTAGCTTTCTATCAGTCCGAATCTTTTAAACACTCTTAATACAGATAAAGTCACCCATAAATGATCTTCTAATTCAGCACCTTTATAGCCAGCTTTCCAAAATCCCTTAGGGAGTTGAACTCTTAATAACCATTCTAAGGAATTCTTGATTTTCTTATTTTCCGTGGTGTAGTCCATTTTTGAAAGGGAGTCAAGGCTGCTTAATATGTTTGTAGACCAAAAAGGATAAGACAGCTCTTTCCAGTGATCAGCGTTTTTCCTGTCTTCATATTTATCTTTTTTATGAAACCTTTTTAGCAGCAGTTCAGCAGCAACTTTGGTATATTTACGATTTATCCAGGATCGAGATGCCGTTAAGGCCCGTAGCACAAGGCCTGTTACAGAATGGGAGTAAGGCTGGGTCTTGTCCCCTTTTATGGGAGTTAACTCATTTTTAGGATTGTTTTCATAACGTTCCTTGAGTTTTTTTTCACTGATGGTTTGATAAGGTATGGCCCACCCTCCATCATCCTGTCTGTTTTTTATCAACCATCTGTATCCTTTTTGAACATTTTTATTTTCATCCATGCCAAATAAGCATAATATTTCAAGAGTTAAAGCATGATAATTGGGAGCATATTCATGAGGATACACTCCTCTGAAGTCCCCTTCCCTGCTTTGTGTTGAAAAGAAAAATTCAGCCAGTTTTTGTATTTCTTTATTTTTTCCCCTGCATCCGAAGTCATAGAGCTTAAATGAGTTCTGCAGAGTTTCTATAAAATAATGAGTTTTTTCCCATTTGGGATTGTTTGAATACTTTTTTTCACACCATCCTCCGTTAGGCCTTTGCTCATTTAGTATTCGAATTCGTGACGCATATTTTTTAAGGTTTTTGTATTCCCGGTCAATGGGGACTTCTAAAATATCTTTTTTTAACCAGTATAAAATAGGAAGATTTCCTCTGGCTAGCAAAAATTCTATAGCTTTATTTATTCTTTTTTTCATATTGTTACATCCTGAATTTATTATGGATTTTCAATTTGATTCCTGGTCAGCCTGGATTTTAAACATAAAATTATCTAAGAAGGCTCCTGGTTAAGAATAATACAGAGAAATTCGAGCGGTTTTTTGTATGGATTTTTGAATTGATGTTTCTCATTATTGTTTATAAAAACACTATCTCCTTTAGAGATAATGATTTCTTCACCGGATTCATTAATGACTATACCCTTGCCTTTTTCTATTCTGACCATATGTTCAAAGTCATGATTGTGATGAGGAGTGAATCCTCCAGAAGTGACTGTAAAACGCCTCATAATGATATGGTTAGATCCATCTTCAGGACCTATCAAAACCTTTTTCTGAACATTATGAACATTTTCATCTTCCAAATGTTCTATTTTGATTTCATTGTCTCTCTTTTTGATCATCCGTCATTCTCCTTTGCCAGGGCCGTAAATGATTATTCCTGGTAGTTTGCCGGTTAGTTTGTTGTCTTTAACAGCAATTTCCCCATTAACAATGACGTATTCAAGTCCCTGGCTGTATTGGTGTGGATCTGAAAAAGTGGCCTTATCTTTAAATCTTTTGTAATCAAAGATAACAATATCTGCATACATGCCCGGGCCAATTTTTCCTCTGTTTTTGAGCCTGAAGACTTGGGCAGGAAGAGAG
>DASRVI010000378.1:0-3637 GCA_035655135.1 Acidobacteriota bacterium
CCTGCTGAGATATTGAGTAAACCCAGAGCTTTGACAAGCATAGAGTTTAATCTTATCAAAACACATCCCCAAGTAGGAGCTGATATATTAAAGGCTATCGATTTTCCCTGGCCGGTGGCTCAAATAATTCTCCAGCACCATGAGAGAGTGGATGGTTCCGGATATCCGTATGGGTTGTCTAAAAGAGACATCCTTTTGGATGCCAGGATCCTCGGGGTGGCCGATGTGGTGGAAGCCATGGCTTCCCACAGACCCTACCGGCCTGCGTTGGGGATTGACAAAGCTCTAAAGGAAATATCTGATAACCGGGGAGTTTTGTACGACAGAGATGTGGTTGATGTTTGTCTTATGCTTTTTAAAGAAAAAAATTATAGATTCGAAAACTAAAAAACAGTGCCGCCATACCTATTCACCTTTTTCGCATAGTTTGATTTTTCTTTGCCTGCTACCCCATAATTTGTCATTTTTATAAAAAGCTGGTCTATCCTTGAAAGCAGGACAAGAAATGATCATTGCTATTTTTTTATGAATAGTCAGGTAAAATATTAATATCAAGTTTATAAATCTGTCTGTATAATAGAAAGAAAATTTTTGTGAGGTACATATAAATCATGAGCCATTCAGCACGAATTATAAAACAAACCACAGTAATGGTATGGATAATCGTCTTGTTAATAAGTTCCTCTGCATGTTTGGAAAAAGGAATTCAGAAGGAGGTTGAATCAACTAAGTATGTGTTTCTTTTTATTGGGGATGGAATGGGATTATCTCAGATCCATGCAGCTGAAATATTTCAGGGGGCTTTAAACGGAGATGAAATCGAAATCCAGAAACTTAGTTTTTCTCAATTTCCCGGCACTGGGTTGATGACTACTTTTTCCTCCAGCTCTTATATAACAGATTCTTCAGCCTCAGGAACAGCCATGGCCAGCGGTAAAAAAACCATGAACGGAAGAATCAACATTGATGAAGCCAATAAGGTTGAGTTTAAGACTATCGCAGAGATGGCGAAAGAAAAAGGAATGAAAGTAGGGATCATATCCAGTGTTTCTCTGAATCACGCCACTCCGGCCAGCTTCTATGCACGCGCAACCAGCCGATGGCATTATTATGAAATAGCGAAACAAATGGTGGAGAGTGAGTTTGATTTTTTTGGAGGAGGGGGAATCAAATATCCATCGGGAAGCAAAGGGCTTCAGACTGATGTCCTGGAATTAGCCAAACAGAAAGGATATGAAGTCATCCAATCCAAAGACGAGTTTCTTTCTCTGGGAAAAGAAAACAACGGCGAAAAAATCATTGCCTTGAATGAAAAACTAACTTTAGATATTGCTATGCCTTACCGTATTGATGTCAACGGAAATGACCTCTCTCTTGTTGATTATGTGGATAAATCCATTGAGATTCTGGATAATGAGAAAGGCTTTTTCATGATGGTGGAAGGCGGAAAAATCGACTGGGCTGCCCATGATAATGATACAGCCACTTTAATAAAAGAAGTCCAGGATTTTGGTCATGCGGTTCAACGGGCGGTTCAATTTTACAAACAGCATCCTGAGGACACCTTGATTGTGGTGACAGCTGACCATGAATGCGGGGGTATGGGACTGGGATCAATCTTTTCCGGATACAGCCAGTCACTGGAAGTTCTTAATGGCCAGACCACTTCTTTAAAAAGATTCAGCGATGAGCATATCAAGCCCTATAAAGTGACAAAGGCTGAGCAGGAAAGGAATCTGGATGACTTTATGCCTTTGATCAAAGAGCATTTCGGGCTTTTGAAGCTGAATGAAAAGGAAGAAGGAGAACTCCAGGAAAAAGCTCGTCAAGGGGATGAACAGGCCATCAAGAAGCTGGGAAGAGTTCTTACTGCCCGGGAGTATAAAGAGCTTCAGAGATCTTTCCATACTCCTAACAGCGCTCTGTTCGGATTTACATTGGTTAAGATCCTCAGTAAAAAAGCTGGGATAAGCTGGACCAGTGATGCTCATACTGCGGTTCCTGTCCCTGTTTTTTCCATAGGAAAAGGGTATGAAAAATTTGTGGGTTATTATGACAATACTGATTTATTTAACAAGCTGTCAGAAGTGATGGGAGCCAGCAGTTAACAGGATAAAATCCAGCCAAACCTGAATTTCGGTCCTCTTTATCAACTTGAGATTTTCAGAGATATGTGTTAAAAAAAGTATTTAATGCTGAGGATTTGAAGTTATAAGAAGGAGCCTTTGATGAAGAGAAAAGTACGAAGAAAGCTGAAGAGTAATGAACTATTTGATTTTTTGAACAGAGCCTATGATTTAGCCAAAAAGAGATCCAAGCAAATAGCCATTGTCATAGGGGTTTTGGCTATTGTTTTTCTTGTCTTCCTTATTTCCAGATATATCAAGGCTCAAAATTTGGAAAAACAAAGTGAGTTATTAGCCCAGATAAACTATTTAAATCAGCAGATATATGAAGACCCTGAAAGCATCCAGGAATTAAAAGAGCTGGCAGATAAAGGAAAATTCACCCGAATGGGTTATATTTATCTGGCTAAATATCACATTGAAAAAGAAGAGTTTGATAAAGCGCTCAGTGCTTTAGAAAATATTCCTGAATCTAAAAAGGATATTGTTTATTACCAGGGTCAGCTTCTCAAGGCAAAGATATTTAATGAAAAAAAGGAATTAGATCCCGCTTTAGATATTTATCAAAAAATCGAGGAAGCCAAGCCCCGTTACCTTTCTTTAGATATCGTGCTTTTTAAAAAAGCAGAGCTCTTTGCAGAGAGAGGAGACAAAGAGAAGGCTCTTGAGATATATAGAAAACTTTCTGAAGATTACCCCCAAACTTATTATGGATACGAAGCCTCTCAAAAAATCGCTCAATTAGAGGAAATAAAATAAGAACTTCGTTGAAAATTTATATAAAAGTATTATAATAATTCATTAATTTTACTTAGGAGGCAAAAATGGCTTACATGATTACTGATGAATGCATAAACTGTGGTGCCTGTGAACCTGAATGTCCAAATGAAGCAATCAGTGTAGGAGATGAAATTTATGTCATTGATCCTGATAAGTGCACAGAATGCGTGCCTCATTATGATGAGTCACAGTGTGTAGCTGTCTGTCCGGTAGACTGCTGTGTGCCTGATCCAGAACACAAAGAAACTCGTGAGGAACTGGAGGCTAAAGCAAAAAAGCTGGGATAGTTTTCTAACTCATTAATATTTCATTTACCAAAAATAGGAGTGATTCGCGTCACTCCTATTTTTATATCATTGAGTCAGATTTATTTTTAACCAAATGCCTCCGCCTTTGATCCATGGATAATGAAACAGAAAAAAGAGAATTTAATATAAGAAAAAAAAGCTCTTTTTTTTCTAAAAACAGGACATGGCTTAATGTGCTTCTTTTTGTCTTAACAGCCGCTTCTGCTTTTTTTGTGGGCATAACTTGGAGCCTCAGCTATAAATATGCCGAAAGCCTGTCCCACCCCGAACAAATACCCTTAAACTTAAATATACTTAAGGATCCATCAATATTGAGGTTGAGTCTTATTTATGCAGTGGTCCTCATAGGAATTTTACTCGCTCATGAGATGGGGCATTACTTGACATGCCGTTATTACAATATTGATGCTACTCTTCCTTTTT
>DASRVI010000379.1:0-3616 GCA_035655135.1 Acidobacteriota bacterium
ATCTGCATAACTTTTTATCTCGGTTTTATAGCCCAGCCTTGAAATGATTATTTCTTCGGCACCTTTGAAAGCTGAGATATCAGCTTGTCCATTTTCATTTGTCTTAGCCTGGACACGGGGACTTTTACTAACCAGAGAAACCCATTCAATAGGTTCTTTAGTTTCCTGATCTTTAATGGTTATTGTTTGGGAAAAAGCACCGTAGGAAAGCCCGAACAACAACACAAGACTACATATCTTTTTCATTTTTTTCTTTGCTCCTTTTCAACTCGAGTTAAACAAAACAAGTGATTGGAATAGAGATGATCAATCCGGACAATAAAATAAACCTACATCCCGGACCTTATAAAAATGAGTGGTTTGTCTAACTTAATTGAGGAGGAGGAGTAGGGGGTTTGGCAAGAATTTGAGAATATAAATCATAAAATAAATCAACCTGGTGGCACAAAAATTTTGGAATGGATATATCTTCATACAAAGAAAACGGGCAGTATAAAGTATACGAGGAAGACATTAGAATCGCGATTTCATTACTGATTTTGGGGCTTTTTTCAAAAATTTGCTCGGCAGCTTCTTCTAACTGCCTGTTCAGCATGGTTTCTTCATGGTCATACCAGCATTTGTAATAAACTGTATCTCCCACAGTCTTTGTTTCAACAATATCATACATTTTTTGTTTGTATTCAAATTCCCTGGGATGAGACCAACGCAGTTCTGTTTGAGTTTCTTGCTTTGAGAATTTAAGCACAACCAGTTTGTTCTCATCAATCCCTTGATTGATTTGTTTTTGTACCTCTCTTTTAACCAGCGATTTTTTATAATGTATCCATGTGAAAGTGCCAACCATGGGATCAATCAAAAGGCAGGATAATAACATAAATACAGTTAGAAACTTCAATTTGTCTGCCAGGATCCTGGTTCTTTTCGGCAGTATCAATGACGCGGATTCTGTGAATAATCTCATTGAAGATAGAAATAATAAGGGAAAAATCAATTAACGTCAACCTGATTTATTGCTGATAGTTTATTGACTTCATCTATTTTTTTTGTTTATGATTAAAAATAAGATCATTAAAGAGGGCACAATAATTTTGATGTGGGTATGATAATTGATAATATAAAAAATAAGGAGGAAGATATGAAAATATTAGTATTTGGTGGTTCGGGCAAGATTGGTTCGGCTGTGGCCTGGGATTTGGCACCAGATCCTGAGGTTGAAGAGATTGGCATTGTTGGCAGACACATAGAGACACTTGAAAAAGTAAAAAACTGGGTAGGCAGCGATAAAGTGAAACCCCATGTTTTAGACATCAATGATAAAGAAGCTGTCATTGCTTTAATGAAGCAGTATGATGTGGGTGTCTTGACTTTGCCTGACCGACAAACCAGCTACAAGACCGTGGATCTGGCTATAGAAAGCGGACTCAACATTGTTGACACTATTGAGGAGTTTCACCGCACCCCGGATGCCTATGAAACAGAAGGTTTGGAAATACCTGAAGGCATGAATCTGGAGGAATACGGAGAGTGGCTGCACAAGAAGGCGAGTGAAAACAATGTGACTTTCGTGGATGGAATGGGATTTGCTCCTGGATTAAGTAACATAACAGTGGGCGACGGCATGAGAAAAATCGATGTTTCAGAACGCGCAGTGGCTCGAGTCGGGGGGATTCCATCGCAGGAGGCAGCTAAAAATCATCCTTTGCGATACATGATAACTTGGGCTTTTGAACATGTATTAAGAGAATACATGATCAAACTGGATGTCATCAAGAACGGCAAGATCGTTGAGGTGAATGCGGCTACAGACCGGGAGAAATTCAGATTCAACCAATTTGGTCAGGATGTGGAACTGGAGTGCGCGGTGACTCCAGGCATGCCCAGCTTCCTTTTCACCCGGCCTGAGCTCCAGGAATTTGCTGAAAAGACGGTACGATGGCCAGGACACTGGGATGGTATCCAGACTCTTAAAGAATGCGGTATGCTTGATATTGACCCGGTCGATTTCAAAGGCACCAAGATCGTTCCAAGAGAATTCCTATTATCCATGATCACTCCCAAGCTCCTTCCCAATGAAGGGGAAACCGATGTTTGTGTCATGTATAACACATTGGAGGGCAAAAAAGACGGTAAAAAAGTCAAAATTGAATATTTCATGTGGGATGAGGCAGACACCACCAATGACATATCCTCTATGATGCGGGTTACCGGATATTCCATGGCTATTACGGCACGCATGATCGGTAGAGGAGAAATAAAGGAAAAAGGTATTGTGGCTCCAGAAGATGCCATAACACCTAAACTTTACAAAAAATTTATCGGAGAACTGAAGAAAAGGAATATTGAAATCAAAGAGGTGTTTCAAACCCTTAAATGAGGAGAAAATGAAAAAGAGAACATTATTTTTTTCGTATCATCCGATGAGTGTTGTTGGCAGTGGTCCCGTCAAAAGTACTCGGCCGTTTGCCGCTGGGATCAAAATGAATTTCAGCTTCATCCTCTGATAGAAACCTCAAAATCCCAAAAGTAGTGACCCACTCTGATCCAGGATTACTGAATTTGCCTGTACATAAGTCGATGGCACATGGTTCTTGAGAGGGATCCAATCTGTATTCTCCTTTATGAGTCACTGTAGTACCGTCAGAGTGAACTTCCTTTAAGGAGTAGGTCATATCCGCTTTAAACACTGCTTCGCCATCTCTGGCCCCGTATTTGCCTGCGACAAACCATTCGCCCAAAAGCTTGGCTGCCAGGTCTTCCTGGCCGCATTCGATCCCGAATATAGGAAAGATACTGACTCCCATTAAAATAATTATAAAAGCAGAGAGAAACAATGTTAATTTTTTCATCGATTGTCCTTTCATGGTGACTGATTTTTAATAAGTATAAAGAAATATAGTGAAGCGAGAGAAGTGTCAAGCATAATTTTATGTTTGAATGATAATCTCACAAAATTGTAAAATGATTTTTATATGAGGATCAGAAGGAGGAAAAATGAACCAACCAACATGGGTAACAAATCTAATGAAATCACTTATTATTCTTTTTCTATTCTGTGCCATTATTGCAGCTCCAGATCAATATCAAACCCTTTCCGGAAGTATTCAATATGAAGGAGATCAAAAAAGTCCGGTTCAGATCCGGCTGTACAAGCTGGATGTGACTTCTCAGGGAAGAGTCGCTTCCCTCAGCAAGAGTGATATATACGGCGCAAAAAAACCTTTTAAAGAAATCACTCTGGATCAGCCTTCCGTTTATGAATTTCCCCGGCTTCCTTCAGGTCATTACACTGTTGTCGCTTTTATGGATTTGGATAAAGACCAAAAGCTTGATTTTAAACCTGTCGAACCTTTTGGTTGGTACGCTGATCACCCTGGAGCCCGGTTTTCATCTGTGGACCTAACCAAAGAAAGCAAATCAAATGCGGACTGTCTTCTCCGCGCTCCCACTCCTTTTCCTGAAGAAGACATCCAGACAGAACACGGCGCTTTGACATGGATCCAGGGACTGCCTGTTCTTCAGCTCCAGGGAACCGCCGAAGAACGCGGTTATGCTCACGGGTATATTCTGGGAACACAGATCATTGATTTTTTTGAATTTTATATTATTGAAGATA
>DASRVI010000380.1:0-5799 GCA_035655135.1 Acidobacteriota bacterium
AAAAGATGCCTATGAGCGCCATGAGGAGCTTCAGTCCCAATTGAACCAGTACTTATCCGAAATCAAAACGGTCTTGATGGAAGTGGAAAAACTGAATCAATAAAAAAAGAGCCAGCGAGAGGATTCGAACCTCCGACCTACTGATTACGAATCAGTTGCTCTACCACTGAGCTACACTGGCTTTATGATTCATAAAATATATTGAAATTTGGATATTGCTTGTGCTCGCTAAAGATTTTTAACGCCATTCCTCAAACTGTATTTTCGGCTTCTGCGCAACTCCCCCCGTCCGTGGGTCAAACATGCTCGAAGCTCGGCTTTTCCGAGTTCCCTCAAACACAGCCCTCAGAAGGCTAAATCTTTAATGTCGCTTCAGCAACACCCAAATTTCAGGGGGCTTAGGCTTAGTATATTTCTTATTATATTTATTATCCATTAATTAACCAGTGATTTTCAATTTACTACTCACAACTCACCAGTTCGCGGTGAAGGACCACGGCTTCATGTCTCGTGCCTCGCATCTACAGCAAACTCAATTCGTGAATTATAAAGCCCCTGGCTCACGTATCCACATGAGATTGCCGCGCTCCCTTACGGTCGCTCGCAATGACGCAGCAAACTCATTTCATTGGTGTGTTGACAAAGCCTCATATTTCTATAGAATTTTCACTTTAAGTGTATTTTATCTTTAATCAGCGGTCAAGGATAAGTGAACTGAAAACATGATTATTAAAAAGCTGGAACTGCAGGGATTCAAATCTTTCCCTGACAAGACTAAGTTGAAGTTCCATCCAGGCATCACAGCCATTATAGGTCCCAATGGAACCGGCAAGAGCAATATTGTGGATGCTCTGCTCTGGGTGCTTCGGGGAGGAAGACTGAAAGCACTCAGAGGAGACCGAAGCGGGGATGTCATATTCAACGGCAATGAACAAAAAGCCTCCATGGGAATGGCTGATGTGAATCTCTTTTTAGCCAGTGATGAAAAAGAACTAAAGATCAACCACCGGGTGTTCCGTTCCGGGGAGAGTGAATACCGGATGGACGGAAAAAGAGTCCGGCTCAAGGATATCCAGGATACTTTATGGAAAAATTCTATCGGAGAAACCGATTATTTTGTCATTGAACAGGGCAGCATCGGCGCTTTTCTCTCTTCAAAACCCATGGAAAAAAGATCTCTTTTAGAGGAAGCTGCAGGCACAGCCTTTTACAAAGAAAAAAAACGGCAGGCTGAAAACAAACTGGAAAACACCGAACAAAACCTTCTAAGGCTGGAAGACATCATCAACGAAGTCAGCCGAGCAAAAAATTCTCTCCAGCGTCAAGCAAGAGCCGCCAAAAGATTTCGTAAGCTCAGAGAAAAAACTCGAGAGCTGAATCTAATGCTTTACCGGATCAAGCTGCATGACCTTCAAAAAGAGATGGAAGAGTTAAACCAGCACTATCAAGAACATTTGAGCGAAGAGAAAGCTTTTACCAACAGATTAAAGTCCGAAGAAAAAGAGCTGGCTGAAATAAGAAAACAAGTCTGGACATCAGAGAAAGACCTAAATGAAGATAAGGAAAATCTCTACTCATTAAAATCACGGATATCCAATCTTCGCTCAGATCAAGAAAGAGAGTCAAAAAGGATAGACTATTTCCGGGAAAAAAAGAAAAAGTCACAGCAGGAGTTAACTGAAATCCAGCAGGAACTTGAAACCCTGACCAGGAACAGAGAAGAATATGAACAGATTCTTCAGGATCATCAAAAAAAGCTCAATCAAGATAAAGACAGATTGGAAAAAGCTAAAAAATCAAACCAGACTTATGTGGAAAAATTGAATGAAAACGAAAAAACCATAGAACAGCTCAGAGACCAATACTATCAAAAAATTTCTTCCCATACAGAGCTCAAAAACAGTGAGGCGAAACTGGATAAAGAAATCGAGCTGATTTCGAAACAAGAAGAGAAAATTGAATCTGAACTGGAATCAGAAAACAATCGCTTTTTAAAAACAGAAAAAGAAATCAACAGCCAGAGAGAAAAAATCACCCAAATCCAAAAAGAGGCTGAAGAACAAACAAAACTTCTTAAAGAACATCAGGAGACTCTGAAAAAAGAAATTCAGTCCATTCAAGAATTAGAACAGCAGATCACTGATTTGGATAAAGCAAAATCAGAAAACTCTCATCATTTAAACACCCTAAAAAAATTAAAACAAAAAGAGCAGATCTCCCCCCAGAATGAAGAACTCAAACACTCTTTTCAACTTTTAGCTGATGCGGTGGACACGGATGAAGAGAATGCCAAGCTCATTGATGTTTTCTACAAAGAAGAAGCCAAATCCCTTCTTATGAAACCTGAAGATTTCATAGATCAGTTATCCCAAGGCCAGCTCAAAGGAAATTTTCTTTTACTTCATCCTGAACCAAAAGCGCAGGATCACCAAAAAATCCAAAACCAATCCAAAGTGATCGGTCTGCTCAAAAACCGCATAAAGACAAAATCAGGCACAAAAGACTTCCGGCCTTATCTTCCTGAGGCTGTCATCGTCCAAAGTCTTCGAGATGCGGTCCACCTATGGGTGAAATTTCCAGAATATCACTTCATTACTCCACAGGGGGATGTTCTTTTATCCTCAGGCCTCATCAAATCAGGTGAAAAAAAGGAAGGATTGTTTGCTCTTACCCGGGAAATCAAAGCGGTTTCTCAAAAAATAAAAGAAATCGACAACCAGATGAATCCCTTAAGAGCCCGGATTGAAGAACACAAAAAAAACAGGGAAAAGCTGAGTCAAGACATTCAGCTAACCGAATCAAATATTTCCCTAAGAAACCAGGAAAAAGAATCTTTGAAAAAAGATCTGAGCTATAGCCAAGAACAAAAGGAAACCATCCGAGCCAGGATCGAACTTATAAAAAATGAAAAAAAGGAATTATCTGATGAAAAAGCAGAGATGACTAAAGAAAAAGACCAGCTGAGCCTAAAAGTAAAAAAAGCCAATGATGAAATCAACTCAATAAAAACAGCCATAAAACAAGAACAGAAAAAATACGAAAACCTCCAAAACAAAAAAGAGCAGGAAAATAAAGATTACTTTGAAATCAAAACACAAATCGATGTGCTCTATGAAAAGACCCAAAATTTAGAGAACAAAAACAAAGAAACAAAGGAGAGGATCAACACTCTGAATAAAAAGCTCAAGAGCCTTGAACAGGATATCCGGGAATCAGAAAAAGAGAAAGAGCTCCTCAAGAGGAAAATATCGGATATAAAACAAACTTTAAAACAATTGGAACACACCAAAGTTGAAAAAGAATCCACACTCACTCAAGGAGAAGAAAAACTGTTTGAAATCCAGAAACAACTTTCATATAAAGAAGAACAGATCCAAGAATTAAGAGAAAAATTCGAACAAGCCAAAGAAAACAGAATCAAATGGGAAATAAAAAAAGCAGAAAAAGAAAGAGATCTGATAAACTGCGAAGAATCATGCTGGCAGGAACTGAAAAAAACTCCGGAAGAAGTAAAAAACGAAACACCACTACCGAAAAGAACAAGGGAAGACATTGAGAAATCACTTTCTGAAACTCAAGAAAAATTGGAAAAAATAGGCTCTGTCAATCTTATGGCTGAAGAAGAATACAATGCTCAGAAGAAAAGATATGACTTTCTCACTGATCAGAGACAGGACCTTCGGGACTCTATTCAATCCACCAAAAAAGCCATCAAGAAAATCGACAGTGAGAGCAAATCTCAGTTTTTAACAGCACTGGTCCAAGTCAATAAAAATTTCCAGGATGTTTTCTCCATCCTTTTTAATGGGGGAAGTGCTCAGATCAAACTATCTGATGAGGAAGCTCCTTTAGAAAGCGGATTGGATATTGAAGCCCAGCCTCCGGGAAAAAAAGTCAAAAACCTCACTCTTCTCTCTGGCGGAGAAAAGACTTTGACCAGCCTGGCTTTTTTCTTTGCTCTGTTCCGCTATAAACCCGCTCCCTTCTGCATCCTGGATGAAGTGGATGCCGCTCTTGATGAAACCAACCTGACCCGCTTTCTAAATCTAATGAAAGAAATAAAGAACCAGACTCAATTCATACTCGTCACCCATAATTTCAAAACCATGGAAGTGGCTGATTACATCTACGGCACCGCCATGCCCGACCCCAACATCACCGATATTTATTCAGTAAGATTTAAAGAAAAACAATTGGTCTGAATTATTCACGAAAAGGAGAATAATTTCTTCAGCTTGTGCTTGATGTACTCTACAAAAAAAGCAAAGTAAACAGCCATATCCTTGAACGAAGAAATGGTCTTCAAGGCTGTTTTTATTTTGGAGCCTGAAACCATTTTTTTCTTTGACGAGGACCACTTCATAACCAACCGTGCGATCTGGAACCAAGTGAGCTTGTCTTTAAACAAGGGAACATATCCCTGTCCTGAGGGAAGCACATACACTTTTCTCATGTCTTTTTTTCTAGACCAGGAAAAATCCTCCGGAATGATTCCCTGCTTTCGGGCTATGGCTTCTAAGGGAGTCCCGGGATAAAGATGCAGGATAGAAGCTGAAAATTCAGTCTCAGGATTGATGGAACGCAGCTTTTCCATCACCTCTATGGTTTCCCGAGCCTCTTCCCAGGTCTCAGTATAATGGGAAAAAACCAGGAAAGCATTGGGGATAAATCCTAACTCCTTGCCCCACTTGACAAAGTCACAGGCTTTCTCTATGTCAAAGTCCTTTCTGACGATTTCTTTTCTTACTCGAGGATTTCCTGCCTCAATCCCAAAATGAGCCCATACCAAACCAGCTTCAGTCATTTTTTCCAGCAAGGGTTTGTCCACCGCATCGATCCTGAACTCGTTACAAAACTTTATGTCCACATTTTTCTCTATGATAAGATCCATGATCTGATGGACCCGCTTGGGATTGTAGTTAAAGGTATCATCATAAAACCAGATAAATTCAGCTCCGTACTGCTCAATGAGATGTTCAATCTCTGCCACCACTCTTTCCGGAGAATGACCGCGCATCTTTCGTCCCCAATTTGCAGGAGTGGCGCAAAAATAACAGTTGAACGGACACCCTCTGGAGGTCATAATGTTTTGTGCTTTTCGCCTTTGACCGTCCTTGGTTTGAATAAAAAAATTATACTTCTCCACCGGCACCAAATGCCTGGCCGGATAAGGAAGAGTATCCAAGTCTTCAATTTTCTCCCTAGGGCCAGTGTAAACAACCTCTTCATTCTTTCGAAATAAAAGACACCTTACTTGAGAGAGGTCTTTTCCGGCTTCCACAGCCTCAGCCAGTTCTATAACCGTTCTCTCCCCTTCTCCGATCACCACAATATCCACATCTTTAATCTGTTCTAATGTATCTTCTCTAGCCATAGACACATGAGGACCTCCCATGACTGTCACTATTTCAGGATTAACTTTTTTTGCCAGCGCGGCTAGCTTAAAACTGTCAAAACGATTTTCTGTGGTGGTGGTGATTCCTAAAATCCGGGGATTGAATTTTCTGATTCTCTGCTCAATATCTTTCCATCTATATCCCAAAATATCAGCGGGCACAACTTCCACCTCAACGCCCTTTTTCTCTAAAACCGCAGCCAAAGAAAGAATCCCCAAAGGGGGCATGGATGTTCCTTCTTCCCACCGCTGGGCCACATATCCCTGGGGAGGGACAAACAGTTGAAATCTCATTTTTATCCTCTATATATCTTATCAATTCATTAAAAAATGTAAATTTAAAATTATATTATTCCTGGATATTTAAAAGCTGAGTTTTTAAACCTAAAGAAATTCAGGTGTGG
>DASRVI010000381.1:0-4029 GCA_035655135.1 Acidobacteriota bacterium
AGGGGCTTTTTATGTGGCCAACCAGTTGTACGGAATTGAATTTGTGGAAAGAACAGATCTGCCCAAATACCATCCGGATGTGAAAGTATTTGAAGTCAAAGACAAAGATGGATCCCATATTGGAATATTTTTTGCCGATTACTATTCCAGAGCTTCCAAGAGAGGAGGAGCCTGGATGAACAGTTTTAGAAAGCAGTATAAACTGGAAGGCAAAGAAACCACTCCTATTGTGACCAATAATTTGAATCTGACCAAGCCCAGCGGCGATAACCCCACTCTCCTTACTTTTGATGAAGCCACCACTCTGTTCCATGAATTCGGACATGCTCTTCATGGACTTCTTTCTGACTGCACTTATCCCAGACTCTCCGGCACTTCGGTCCCCAGAGATTTTGTGGAACTTCCTTCTCAGATCATGGAACACTGGGCTTCTGAACCTGAAGTTTTAAAAGTGTATGCCAAACATTATCAAACAGGAGAACCGATTCCCCAAGAATTGATTGACAAAATTGAAAAAGCCGGCCACTTCAATCAGGGTTTTGTAACCGTGGAATATCTGGCAGCGGCTTTCCTTGATATGGATTGGCACACTCTGACAGAACCTGAGGAACATGACGTTTTTAAGTTTGAAAATGAATCCATGGACAAAATCGGGATGATTCTTGAGATCGTGGTGCGCTACCGGACTCCTTATTTCCAGCACATTTTTTCTGGAGGATATTCTTCTGGATATTACAGCTATATTTGGTCTGAGGTTCTGGATTGTGATGCATTCCATGCCTTTAAAGAGACCAGCCTTTTTGATGAGGAAACAGCGAATGCATTCAGGAACAACATTCTTGAAAAAGGCGGTACACAGGATCCTATGGTTCTGTACAAAAATTTCAGAGGAAAAGAGCCGGAAGTCAAGTATTTACTTGAAAAAAGAGGTCTGAAATAATATAAGAATTTCTGAAAAAGTTAAAAGGTGAAGGGCAAGGGATTCGTCACCCGCTCGATTCCCCAGCGAGGAATCTCTCTCCCGTTCGGGCTTCGCTCTCCTCTGAAGAGGAACCCTGCCCGCTCAGCCCTCACAGGGGATTCCTCATCCCATACCCTCTCCCCTTAATAATATATTTTATATATCATGAGGTGAGGGATGCTTCCTAAAATAATTTTTGATGAACCTGATAGGTCACTCCTTGAGCCAGTCTTTTAAGGAGTTGATTCTTTTTTCTATCAGTTCTTCGCCGAGTTCATATTTATCTTTCCATTTGTAGAAGTTAAGCATGTTGGGTGGATCTGGTTTGAACTTAGGATCTAGGATAAAAATCTGTTTGTTTTCTTCTCTTTTAGCGATTTGTTCCATCATGATATAAGAAGTATTTAAGAGAGTTGTGACCAGGTCCATTTCTTTATCTGGATTTCTGTCTATATAACCCATAAGGTTGACTCCTACAATTTTCTTTATCTTCATATCCACAAGAGGCTTGACCGGAACCGGGTCCAGGACGCCGCCGTCAATATAAAGCTGGTCTTTGATCTTGTAAAGGGGAAAAATTCCAGGAATGGATATAGAGGCCATCACTGCATCAATGATTTTTCCTTTATCTATATAGACGGATTTTCTCTGAATCGGATCTGTAGCACAAGCCACAAAAGGAATTTGAGTGTCTTTAAAGGTAGAGTCTTCATAATACTGGTCTTTTAAAAATTTTTTTATCTTCTCTCCTTTTATAAGAGACAAATTGGGTTTATTGGGATCCACAAGCTTTAACCAGTCTTTTTTTTTCATGCTTTTGACTTTTTCTAATAAGGAATCGATTTCTCCATGAAGAGCGTAATAGGCCCCCACCAAAGCTCCAATGCTGGAACCACTCACCGCTTCGATTTCAATGCCTTCTTTCTTTATTCTTTTAATGATGGGAATAAGGGCGTAGCCTCTCACCGCTCCACTGCCAAGGGCTATTCCGATTTTATTCTTTTTTTGATTCATAGCGAGAAAACCTCTCTTTAAGATTTATATTTCTTTTCTGGATTTCTTTTTTCCACTTCTCAACATCTCTGACCAGCCATGCAGCTGAGTCCTGGACTTCCTGACATGCTTCAAAGTTTATTTTTAGCAAAGGCTTGAATTTTGTTTTGCCTAGAAAACTAATGGGAGTATCAATAGAATGTATGGAATCAATAGAAACAATGATTTCTTTTCTTGGCATGAACATTGAGAAATAGATTTCATTTTCAGTGAGAATAAGGATTCCATTTCCTCTGACCTGTTTGGATTTCAGAGATTCTTTTCCGAAGAAATTTGCAGATTCTTCTTTTAGGATGATATTTTGTCCGGAATACCGTTGAGCAATTTTTTTTTGGATTTTTGCTTTTACTTTTTTTAAATGATGGAGGAAAATTAGAAATCCAGATAGGATAATGATTCCTATCAAAATTCCAAATAAATTCATGTCATTTTATTTTCTGCGATTCCACGGCTTTTTTCAAGAACAGAGTTTTATATGAATATCCTGGATTATTCACGAGTCGAGATAATACTAAGCTCTAAGAAGTTTGGGTGTTGCTGAGGCGACATTGAAGATTTAGTCTTCTGATGAGATTGCCGCACTCCCTTGCGGTCGTTCTTAATGACGAACGGAGCAAAAGCAACATCTAAAGAAAGCATTTCCAAAACCGTGATAGAGTTTACTTGACAGATAAGGGGAAGGGCAAGGGATTCGTCACCCGCTCGATTCACCAGCGTGGAATCTCTCTCCCGGTTCGGGCTTCGCTCTCCTCTAAAGAGGAACCATGCCCGCTCCGCCCTCACAGGGGATTCCTCATCCCTTGCCCTCTCCCCTTAATAAACATTATACTTCACCTGTATCACGGTTTTGGAAATGCTTCCACATCTAAATTTCATGTTGACTCACACTTTTGTGACTGTATATATTATAATGATACAATGACCATTAAATAACCTGGATTATTCACGAGCCAAGGTTGTTGCAGATGCGAGGCGCAGGGCATGAAGTCGTGGTACTTCACTTCGAATGCCCTGTAACGAAGCAAATGCAGCAAGATCGGCTCGCCTCAATGGTAAAAAAATGGCGATTAAAATTAATTATCTAAACAAGAAAATAGTTTCAATCGTCATTTTTGAAAGAACCTTGTATATCGCTGATAATAAATTGATAATAAAAATATCGCCATTTTTTTATGAATAGGTCAGGATAAATATTTTTAAGAAAGAAGGGTGATCATGAACCGAAAAAAAGACCATAAGGATTCAAAAAAAACATTAACCAGGAGGGAATTTATAGGACGAAGTGCAGCCACAGCTGCTGGATTTATGATTATTCCCCGTTATGTTCTGGGAGGAGCCGGATACAAAGCACCCAGTGATACCCTCAATATAGGCTGTATCGGAGTGGGAGGAAAAGGATCTTCTGATATCCGCAGCGTGAGTACTGAGAATATTGTGGCTTTATGCGATGTGGATGGAAGACAAATGGCTGACTTTTTAGCCTCTGAACACAATACACCTGAACAAAAGGCTATGTATGAAAAAGCAAACAAATACAAGGATTTCAGAGTGCTTCTGGATAAAGAAAAAAATTTGGATGCGGTCACGGTCACTACTCCGGACCACACTCATGCGGTCATCGCCATGAATGCCATCAGACGAGGAAAACATGTTTTCGTTCAAAAACCTTTGACACACACCATTAAGGAAGCCCGGCTTCTGGCTCAAGCAGCCAAAGAAGCAGGCATTGTCAGTCAGATGGGGAATCAGGGACACGCTGGAGAAGGTGGTCGTCTGATCAATGAATGGATCTGGGATGGAGCCATTGGAGATATAAGAGAAGTCCACTGCTACACCAACCGGCCTATCTGGCCTCAAGGCATTGAGGCACCGAAAGAAACTCCGGCTGTGCCCGATGAATTAGAATGGGATATTTGGCTGGGACCTGCTTCTTACAGGCCCTACCACCCAGCCTATCATCCTTTTAGTTGGAGAGGCTGGTGGGATTTTGGAACCGGGGCTCTGGGAGATATGGG
>DASRVI010000382.1:0-5356 GCA_035655135.1 Acidobacteriota bacterium
CTGTGGGGCCTTTGGGAGAACGGCTGGAACCATGGGGGGTTCTTTCAGTACAGGAGGCGAGAGAGATCTATCAAGAACAGGCAAAACCACTTATAGATGGCGGAGTGGATATCATTTCTTTGGAGACTTTTTCTGACCTTCATCTTATTCAGCAGGCTATTATCGGCATAAAGGAAAAATTTGATATCCCGATTATGGCTCACATGACTATAGGGGATGATGGCAATTCTCTGTTCGGCACTCCCCCTGAGCGGTTGGGAGCAAAAATGAAGCAGTTTGGTGCCAATATAGTGGGATTAAACTGCAGCGTGGGGCCAAAGATAATGCTGGATTCCATTATAAAGATGATCGGAGCTGTTGATGTTCCGGTGAGTGTCATGCCCAATGCAGGTATCCCACAGAATGTAGATGGCCGAAACATCTATTTAGCCACGGCTGAATACTTTGGAGAATATGCCAAACGGTTTGCTCAAGCTGGAGTCCGAGTCATTGGAAGCTGCTGCGGCACCAATGCTAAGTTTACTAGAGAAATGCAAAAAGCCATCCAGTCTGTAAGACCCAGGAAAAGAATAAAGCATCAACCCATAGCTGTCACAGAGAAAAAGACAAAACCAGAAATTCCTACCCGCGAGAGATCCGAGTTGGCAAGAAAGATATGTGATAAAGAATTTATCACTTCGGTGGAAATCGTGCCGCCCAGAGGAATCAATTCCTCCAAAGCATTGGAAAAAGCCAAAGCTCTCAAACAAGCTGGAGTGGATGCTGTGAATATTCCTGACGGACCCCGGGCTCTTTCCCGCATGAGTTCCAGCTATCTTTCTCTCATCATTCAAGAGAAAGTCGGAATAGAAGTGATCCAGCATTATGCCTGCAGAGACAGGAACCTGCTTGGTATGGTGGGAGATCTTCTGGGAGCTTATGGATCTGGAATAAAAAACATCCTTCTTGTCACAGGGGATCCTCCCAAAATGGGAACATATCCTGATGCCACGGCGGTTTTTGATGTGGATTCCATCGGTCTTACCAATGTGGTGTACAGCTTAAACTGTGGTATGGATTTAGGAGGAAATCCGTTGAAAAACCCCACTGGTTTTTTTATTGGAGTGGGAGTTAATCCAAGCGCTGTAGATCTTGATTATGAAATAAGCCGGTTTGAGTGGAAAGTAAAAGCGGGAGCCCAGTTTGCTATCACTCAGCCCGTTTTTGATTCTGAACAGTTCACTAAATTTCTAAAACGGATCGAGCATGTAAGAATTCCTATTGTGGCCGGTATATGGCCTTTGGTCAGTGTTCAAAATGCTGAATTTTTAAACAATGAAATACCTGGAGCTTATGTTCCGGAGGAAATCATCAAACGCATGAAGGCAGCTAAAACTAAACAAGAAGCACGAAAAACCGGAATTCAAATTGCCAGAGAACTCTTAAAGGAATTAAAGCCTCATTTAGCTGGGGCTCAGGTTTCAATCCCCTTTGGAAAAGTGGAAACGCCTCTAAAAGTACTCAAAGATGTTCTATGAATGCGGGGTGTGGCTTGTTTTCCGTTTAAACGTTCTGAGGGAAAGGGCAAGGGATTCGTCACCCATTCGATTCCCCAGCGAGGAATCTCTCTCCCATTCGGGCTTCGCTCCCCTCTAAAGAGGAACCATGCCCGCTCAGCCCTCACAGGGGATTCCTCATCCCATGCCCTTCTCCCATCTGTAGTCATCTCAAATCTAGAATATCTCAGGATCAAATTTGTGTATCAAAAGGCTAGATATATCATGAATTTTTTTACAGGGGGCGGATGATCTCGAGAAATTCGGCTAAGGCCATGGCGGTGGCCCCCCAGATTTTATGTTTTTCATAGAGATAAAAAGGGACTTTGAACTCACTGTTTTTTAGCTTCCAAGTTTCTTTTCTTATATTCTTGTTGTCCAGCAGATGAACCAGAGGAATCTCTATGACCTCTGCCACTTCTTTTACTCTGAGATTATAGGTAGGGGGTTTACCCAAAATGCCTACCGCAGGATAGATGCAGTAGTTGCTGGGGGGAATATAAAGAGGAGTGAGTTCACCCAGGATTTTGATTTCCTCAGGGGGAATTCCCAGTTCTTCCTGAGTTTCCCTTAAACCAGCTTCCAGAGGATTCTCATTTGGTTCGCATTGACCCCCGGGAAAGGAGATTTGATTGGGGTGATACTGCACCATCTCGGTTCTTCGAGTTAATATCAGATGCAATTCATTTTTTCTGGGGAAAAAAAGGGCCAGAACTCCCGCTTTTTTGCATTTATTTTTCATTTCTGCATAGGTTTTGTGACCTGGTCTAGGGTCAGTGACCATGATCAATTGGCTCTTAAGGCCTGGTTTGGGTGAGTTGACAGCTTTTTTGATCAGGGATGCTTTTTTTTTCCAATTCATGGCCAATAAAATATCGTTTTTATTTAAAGAACATATTTATTTAATCGAATTCCTTCTGGCATATCAGCTTTTTCTTTATAGATATTCCAGTAATAGGATCGAGCTTCTCCAAGTATTTGATAAAGCTTGTGATTTATATCAGGTTTGTGGACAGCCAGAATATTTCCTTTATTGTCCACTAAGGTCAGTTGACTGCATCGGTTGAGTATTCCTGCGGTTCCCACACTGCAGATCGAAACCAATTCATTTGATTTCACTTTATTGATCAGTTCCTGATAAGGAATTTGCCTTTCCTCAACCTCAATACCCATTTTCTTGAGGATTCTCACAACACCCTGGATGGTAACAGAGGGAAGGATGAGTTCATTCTCTGGGATTTTTACTACTGTGTTGTCATCCAGGGCGAACAAACAGCAGGAAGAATCCCATTCTGTGATCAGCCGATTTTCTAGCTTTTGGTCAGGTTTGTCGTCAAGAAAGAGGGCTGAAGCCGCTTCAGGATCTATCTCTTTGGCCGCGTCAATAGCTTTAACGCTTATTAAGTAATTTATACCCAACTTAAGGCATCCAGTCTTGTTAACTCCTACAGCACGCACAAGGTTTGGGACCACCACTCCATTAAAAGGCTCTCCCAAATAGCGGTCATAGCGGCAGGTCACAGCCCTTATGGAAGGCTTGCCGGGAAAAGTGACACCTATGGATTGTTCCTCATCAACAGTAAAGGGACGCAGATATCCCTGGGCATTGTTTTCTGCCATTTCTTCTAAAAACTGGATCATCTCCGGTTGTTTAAAATATTGATGGATAAAAATATTTTCTAATTCCTCTACTTTTGGGACTGTTTTTTGTTGTTTTTTTCCCAAATTAAAGGAAATCCCTTTCTGAAAACGTTTCAGGTTATCCTCCCAGTTTAAAAATAAGACTTCAATTCGGCCTTTTTTGTTTTTTTTGCAAAAAAATCTTATTCCTTCGAAAGCCAGGAACTGGCCGTAATGAATGGAGCGGGAGACTGCGTACACTTTGGCATCTTCCTCTAAAATTTCGAATTCTTTATTTTCCAGCAAATATCTCATTTGTTTTGAAGCCCATTTGACGCCTTCAAATCCTGCCATTTTTAATCTCCTTCTCAAGTGTTATGTTCATAAAAAAGATAATAACAATATACAATATTCAAGGCTAAAATGCTAAAAGCATTATTTTTAACCATTGACATTCTGTTTTTGATTGGATAAAAGTAGTTATCAAGGAAAAACAGGGACATATGATATCAAAAAAGGGCTTAATTTTATTGTTTTTTTTGCTTTTTATAGGGTTGTTTTTTCCCTTGTCCCGAGGAGAAACAAGAGTCATGCAATCTGATAAAATAAATCTTCCGGATACCATTGATGGATGGAAGCTTACAAATCCACCCAAGATGATCGATAAAACAAATATATTTGATTACATGAATGGAGCAGGAGAACTCTATCTCAGTTACCATTTTGACCACCTTTTGGTCTATGAATACAAGAATAAAAGTGATAATGATATCCTAGTAGAGCTGTATTATATGAATGACTCAAAAGATGCTTTTGGATTACTGTCGCTGGATTGGGGAGGTGAAGCGGTGGAACTAAACCAACCGCAAGAAGAGAAACCCGGTGAATCCATTGTTCCTCGGGAAAGAGCCTTGTATGGAAAAGGACTGCTGCGGGTATGGTCAGATAATTTATATATCCGTATTATGGCGTTTAAGGATATACCAGGGGTTAAAGAGGTTATTCTTCAATTGGGGAAAATTATCACTGCTGACCGCAGAAATCCATCCCCTCCAGAAATGCTTAAGGCCATTCAACCTTTCATGACTTCTCCCTGGACATTGAAGAGAGATAGAACAGCTTATTTTTATTCTCATCTGGTTTTGAATTCATTATTTTACCTCAGCCATGAAAATATCTTAAGCTTAGACCAGTCCACTGAGGCTGTGATTGCCACCTATGAAAGAGAACTTAAATCCGAAAAGCAGCAATCTGCAAGACTTCTGGTAATCAAATATCCGGATCATAAACAGGCTGTAACAGCTTTAAATGATTTTTTTAGGTTTTATTTTCCGGATCAGAATGAAGAAGTGAAGCCAGATGTAGACCGGGAAAGCCAAGGCTTTTTTCATATTGAGGATGGCTGGATGGGGTATAGATTGATCAATCAGGGCTTAGCCTTGGTATTTGAATGTCCTGATCAGGAATCGGCTCAGGAGATCATAAATCAGGCATTTTAACCTGGATTATTCACGAGTCGAGGTTGCTGTAGATGCAAGGCACAGGGCATGAAGTCGTGGTCCTTCACTACGAATGCCCTGTAACGAAGCAGATGCAGTGAGATCGGCTCGCCCCAATGGTAAAAAAATGGCGATTAAAATTGAGAATAAAAATAAAAAAAATTTTCAGACAATAGTTATGGTAAAAAATCTTGTATATCGCCGAGACAAAATTAATAATAAAATCATCGCCATTTTTTTATGAATAGGTCAGGTTAAACAGATTTTAGAAAAAAAGAAAGGAGGATTAAATGAAGAATAAAAAAGTTGTGGTCACCAGAAGGGATTTCATCAGGGGAACTGTGGGTGCCACACTTGGGTTTACCCTGATGGGGCCAGAGTGGCTCAAAGGGACCGGAGGAAAGGGAAGCCGGAGTTCTGTGGTGATTGTTCGGGACCAGAAAGCTATGGACAAAGCTTTGAATGTGAATAAAAATATACTGGAAAAAATGCTTGAACAGGTATTGATCCATGTAACCGGCAGGAACAACATGAAAGAGGCCTGGCTCAGTCTGGTTACCCCCGAGGACGTCATTGGTTTGGTACCAACTCCCCTTATGAATCCTACCCATGACGAGTTGATAGAGGTGGTGGAGAATTCTCTGATTTCAGCCGGCGTCCCTGCAGAAAATATTCGAAATGCCCAAGGCAGGTCAGTAGACC
>DASRVI010000383.1:0-3203 GCA_035655135.1 Acidobacteriota bacterium
AGTAGCCCACTTTTTCAAATCCACGGAGATACCAGGGAAGAGGCCACATCTCATGAGGATCAGCGATCACTTTGATCAGCATGTGTTTGTGTTCTGGGTGAATTTCAGCAATATCCTTTATTCTCTGGACTAAATTCAGAAAATCCGTGCTGGTATGGGCATACACATAAGGATTCCCGGGGTCTGCATAATATATAAAGTTGGCTCTCCAACTCTGCCAGCCCAAATGAAAGGTTCCCATGAGAATTAAAAACAAGACCATTGATTTAATCCAGATTTTTGGACATGAGTCCAGAATAAAGGTGATTCCAAAGCCGGCTAAAACCAGCATCCCCACATAAAAGGGGATGATGTTCCAGGGGGTTTTATAGGGAATAAGAGAAAAAATGAGAGTGGAGATCAGGGTATAGAAAAAAACAAACCTGATAAAAGCAGAGTCTTCTTTGTTTTTGGAATCTCTGGTGAAGCTGAAGATGCCGCCTAAAAGAGCTGATATCACCACCAGGGCTTCACTCCATACAGGTCCTGAACCGCATTGGGAAAAGCACAGCATTTTCAAATAGTAATACCAGGGGTGAATGTGGGCTCCGCCCCCGCCAGCCCGTTTAAAGTAAATTCCCAGGGAGCGAAGGGAATCCCAGAGCCCGTTCATGTGATGGAAAAAAGAGGAGTAAAAAAGAAGCCAGATGAGAAAAGCGGCTCCCAAAAAATAAAGGATATTATATGAGAGAAGAGGCTTAAGAAATTTTTTGGTTTGAGATTCAGATGGAAAAAATATTTTTAAAATAAGGAGAGAGCCTAAAAAGGAACCAAAGATAATGATAGAGGTTTCTTTGGTGGCGAACATAAAACCAGCACAAAATCCGGCTGTGATGAACCAACCTGGCCTTTGGGTTCTTAAACTCTGCCATAGAGAAGCCATAAATCCCACCGTGAAAAAAGCTAAAAGCATTTCCTGGATATAAAACCGGCTGAAAAAGACCATGATGGGGGAGACACTTAGTAAAAGCGCTGAAAACAAGATTGACTTTAAGCTTAAACGGCTTTTTAGAATGAGGAGAAAAAAAATCATCCCGGCTCCAAACAGGGCCGGGACCAGACGGAGAGTGATCTCAGTTAATGCTGAAAAATCTTTTCCGGAAAAGATCCAGGCAAAAGGGAGAGTCAAATAATAAAGAGAAGGACCGTGATGGTCGAACCGGTCGTATTGATATTCCCCTTTTTCCAGGAGATTTCCAAACTTGACCGCCTGATTAGCCTCATCATGATGCATGGGACGCAGGTCAAGCTTGGGCAGACGAAGAAACAGAGCCAGGAGAAGAATGATGAGAAACAGGCCGGCAAAAACTTTTCGATTCATTTCACCTCAATGCCGTAGACCTCCACCTCCACATAATGATTCATGTCATTGGATGTATTCCCTCTGCTGTAAAGCCTCACATAGCGTGCCTTGACCCCTCTTGGGTCGATCAGGTTGCCTTCATTGGTCTCTATGTATTCCTTGTCTCTTCCCATCCCAAGTCCGGCTGAGTTATCGTGGTCATTATTGAATACTGTTTGAACATCAGATATAAAGTCAGGATCTTCGCTCACCATAACCACTACATCTCTGTAAACCCGGGCCTGACTGTGATAGTGCCACACCAGGATGGCATGAAGATTATAAGAAGCTTCCAGATCTATCTGGACATACTGAAGTCCTGGACCGAGTTCCACATAATAACCGGCTTCTCCTGATTTTTCTCCGTCGGTCACATATTCCAATTCTCCGATAATGGGCATCATGTCACTGGATGTCACAGGTTTTTCAAGAGATAGAAGTTCGGTTCCTTTGGGAACATAAAAAGGCCCTCTCATTTTCCCTGTGATTTTCTCAAGATTGGGAGTGCGGATATTTCTGGGAGTTCCCACAAACATGGGTTTGGGCAATTCGATCTCCAAGACTTGTTTTTCTTGTTCCTCTTTTTCTTCCTGACTGAATAATCCCTGGGTTACTGAAAAAGATAACACAAGAATGAATATAAATAAAAACAGGATAATTTTCTTTATCATGATAAAGCTCCTTTTTGATCGGTCACAAACAATGTAATTATATAATATTTTGATTAAAAGTTTTACAGTTCCCATTATTCAGGATCACCAGAGCCCAGACTAGGTCATCTTTTTGGCAGAAATCTTCCGCTTCCAGGGTACTCATCACCATAAAAGCTGTGGACAAGGCATCTGCAGTGGCCGCACAAGGATGAGAAACCCAAGCGGCTTTGTGTCCTGAGGCAGGACGTCCAGTTCTGGGATCCACAATGTGCTCTCCTTTGACTTGTTTTCCAGATCCGCTGACAGCCCGGTCTCGGAGCACGATTTTTTTTGAAGCCAAGGGCATCTTAAAATCACCGCTTACCCCAACAGCCCAGCCTTTTTTATCAGAGGGATTTCCTAAGGCCAGGGCTGTGCTGGTTCCTCCGTGAATAAGAGCGTCAGGGATCCCCCAGTCATTTAATATTATTTTAGCCTTATCCAGAGCAAGACCTTTGCCTATGCCTCCCAGGTCCACTGTAACGCCATTGGATTCATACCGTTCTTTTTTTAAGGTCACCATAAACCGGCCTGAAGAGCGGGAGAGGACTAAAGGAAAAACCATGAGTCTTTCTTCCCTGCCCTGAGGCTCTAAACATGCATAATTTACCGCAAAAGCTCCCTTTGTTTTCTTTTGGATTTGGAAAGCTTTTTCCAGACATTCAAAGGTCTCTACTCCCACAGCACAGGATTGGCCGGGCTTGAGATTGTTGATCTGTCCGATATCACTGCAGGGATTAAACCGGGTGAGTAAATTTTCCAGTCTGTCTATTTCTTCAAAAACAGCCTGTGATGCTTGCTGTCCGTATTTTTCATCAATATCAGTTAAAAAGATTTCAAAGAGGGTGCCCATGGCTTGATGGGAAAAACGAAGAACAGCCTCCTTCTCATTTTTGTGTTTTTTCATTTTTTGAAAGGGATGTGTACAGGAATCCCAGAGCTGTTAAAACAGAGACCAGGGCGCTGTATCTGTGGACTTCAAAAAAGACCTTTTGGGCTTGATAGATAAAGATGGGAATCATCATCAAAAGTGAAGTGGTGGCCAGGGATAACCCGGATAAAACAAACAGCCAGAAAAGAATATTTTTCATTTTCAGGAAAAGTCTGGGTTTTTTTTCTGATTCCTGGTC
>DASRVI010000384.1:0-2285 GCA_035655135.1 Acidobacteriota bacterium
GTGGGAAGTGGTAGTCAGTCTGGGGCTGAGTGCTGTCATTCCTTTACTGGTCTACACTATCATTTAATAAGACCTTTGCTCTCTTTTAAAAAAATAATTTTCCCAGAGTCACCATTCCAAGAATCAGAGTTGATATCCCCACAATCAGCTTGAGCTTTCCCATCTTAAACTTCTTGACTGTATAAGTGGCAAAAGGAACAGAAAGAATGGCCCCTAAAATGAGTGATGGTGCGAGATTCCATTCAATGATGTGATTGGTATAGATCAAATAAACAACAACACCGACCAGACAGGTCAAACCCTCAGATAAGGAGGTGATTCCTATGGCATTTTTAGACTTTACCCCTGATAGAATTTGACCGCTGGTCACCAAAGGACCATACCCGCCTCCGCTGATTCCTTTGTTAAATGCAGCCAGAAGCCCAAGAGAAGATATTTTAATCCATGAGAATTTAAAGGTATTGTTTAAGTTGATCAGGATCACAAGCCCCATACTGAATACCAATACTCCGATATAAAGCTTTACATAAAAAATGGACAAATTTAGAGCTATAAAAACCGCAGCCACGGTTCCTAATATGCTGCATCCAGCCAAAACAAAAACTGTCTTAGAGTCAATGGTGCCGATCTTAAAGTTCACATTTTTAAAACGGTGATGAAAAAAGGCAGCACTCACTCCTGTGAGTAACTCAGACAATAAAACAGCAGGCACAATTTGAAGGGGATTGTATCCTAAAATTAATAATATAGGAGTGAGGGCTGTTCCATAACCCATGCCTAAAGATGAATCAATATACTCACACATGAACGCAAGCACTATTATTGGGATAGAAAATTCAAGTAGGTGCATAGTTCCCCCTTTTTAAGCCGCGCTTTTTTTACTTTTCTGAAGAATATTTTTGTCAATTTCTAAATATTCCTTATTTTTGGAATGAAATATTTTCATTGACTGCCAGCTGTAATAATCAAAGACAATGAAATTTATGACTGTAGTAAAGAAAACTTTTATTAATCTATTCATGGGCATATCCTCTCTTTTTGATTTTATTGGCCTCTTTTTTTGTCTCATACTGGCTTTTTCTTTAGAAGACTATAACAGATTAGGCTCCATATGTAATATGATTGTAGTATGACTGTATTACTATAGGAATATTATGTCAAGTATTATTTATGACACCCGGATTCTTAACGAGCCTGAGCACACTGCTGTTTTTCTTATGAATAGCTCAGGCAATTAAGGTGGGATTTATTATAAGGAAGGAAAGTCTAAAAATATCCCAAGCTTTTAAGCCTTTTCCTTATGGCTTCTATTTCATCTACAGAAAGCTCTTTCTTATCCACGCTCTTTGCAGACATGAGATCCCTCAATATATAGACTACAAACTCATTGACACTGCTGAATCCACTCCCTTTGATCACAGTCTTGAGTCTTTCATAGAGAGGCCGGGGTATCTTGAGTGTAACCTTATCTTTAGTCATCTGTTGAATTCTAAAATAGGAAGACCTATAAAGTCAAGATGATACACTATGGCAGAAAATAAACTCTGCAAAGCGAAGATTGGTTCTACACCATTCATTACCATCGGTGCATAAATCTGGTGAGAAAAAAGCGGCGTTTTTACCATTGCCCAGTGGTCTTTACTGTGACGGTTCAGTTCAAACTTAAATAAAAACAAGTTAATACTGAAATGAACCTCAAGACATAATGGTTACTTCATACAACTCGCGCACAGGGGCTTGAGTGAATAAGGTCACGAATTTAGCTAATTGTTCCTGATAATAGCGGTTTTCTTCATTGGCCAGGGCATCTTCTTTGCTCTCCCATAAAGTAATAGCCATGCCTTTGCCTGTATCACGATCAACCAGCACATAAGAACCTCTGTATCCTTTCTGAGCCTTAGCCGCTGGGACCACGCTTTCATTATATATTTGGGTAAATTCGCTTATGTTCTCTTTCTTGATTTGAGCGGAAGTCAAACGCGCATACATTGAAATACCCTCCTTTTATATGCTCTCCCATAATGGATTTATCAGTAACATATCAGCAAAAATCAATTTTATCAAGTTTTTTTATCTCAATCATTTACACCAGCCATTCATAAAAAAATTAACATTTTTCACAATACCAGAGTATATTAATGAGGATGAGGGATGAAGCTAAACTTGTGGAAAAGGTACTGGACGGAGATGAGTCCGCTTTTGATATTTTGCTCCATCCTTACAGAAAAGGAATACTGAACATGGCCTATCAAATCTGCTTAAACCCAGAAGATGCCAGAGATATC
>DASRVI010000385.1:0-2042 GCA_035655135.1 Acidobacteriota bacterium
CTGGTCCCTATCATCGGTATCAATTTCATATTTTCCCTTCGTAATACGATTAAATAATTCTTTTGCTCGCTGAATAACGGGTGGCCTGTTCTGTTTTTTAATTTTACTCTTTAACTGATCAACCAATAATTTTCCCGCTACGGAAGAAACATTACTTTCATATAGTTGGTACAGATTCTCTAAGGCTTCATCTCTCCTTTTTAAAGCTAGCTCCAGGTTATTGCCAGCTTTTACTGAATTTACCTCCGTCTCAATCTGCGTGATATTTTCCTTGATATCATCCAGTTTGCCGGCTTCTACTTCAAGCTCTTCAAGTTTGTCTTTAGCCTGATCGGTTGAGATCTCATCAATATCCATCCCTTCCCGCTCATACCATGAATGCTCTTTCATATCTTGTCTCTTCTCCGACAATCGAGACTTGCTTACATGGTAGTCATTTTTAACTTGCTCAAAATCACCTTTTTGTCCCAATAGCTTTTGAACCTCTCCTTTCTGGCCAACGGGTATTTCGAGCTTGTCATATATCCGTTCCAGGTCTTGGGTCTTGCGTTCCTTTAATTCGTCCTTCTCTCCAATCGTGTCTATTTTATTGGCAATCTCTTTTTCTGCTGTTTGCCTGTTTCCTTCCTGATCCCTTAGATTTCTAAACCTCGCTAAGGCCTCTGCACTATCCTTTATGGATGCGAAATTATATTTATCAAATACCTTATTACATTTCTCTATTTTGTCTTTTAACTTCTCTTTTAGCTGGTCTCTTTTCTTTTCCAAAGCACCTAATTTAGAATCCTCTTTTTGCCATTCCTTAACATGGATAATAAACCAAGACAATGCACTATAGTTCTGAGGATTATCAAAGGGTAATTGTGGAAGTGCGGACAGCGAATTTCTTAAATCCCTAGCTTTTTCTTCAACTTCTTCAATCTCACTTTCCATACCTTTTAGCTGATCTCTGCGTCTATCTATCGCTTGCCCTACCCTCTCCTGCCAATTTGCATCCTGAAACTCGCTCACCAATTCAGATAATTTTTTCTGAACGTCATCTGCATCCCAGCTTTCTGGTGGATTTAATCCTGTTTCATTAAAATCTTTCTTCCTGATTTGGGCTGACTTATTCTCTTCAGAGTTATTACTTTTATAAAGGCCAAATATTGCCAGAATCAAAATGACAAAAAGAGTTACCAAACCAGCCAGCCATGAGAAGTACAGACCTATACCCCCGAGTAGTGTAATAGCCGCTATTAGTTTGGAAATCCATAGAGGAAAAGTGGGGATGCTGGATCGCGGCTCTTTTAGCCATTGGGTGAGTATATCAATGCCCTTCTGCAGCAAAGATTTTTCAGGAACATCCTCTAGTTCATTTTCCAGTTCATTAATCTCTTTTTCCAAAAAGCTTTTGGCGCTTGCTGTTTGATGTGCTTCTTGCAAGAATTGATCGAGATGCTCTATATCCTGCAGGTTAAGTTTCTCAAAGTTTTCGGCATCTACTTCGTCCCCTAAACTTTTCAGCGCCTCGTCTTTTGTTTCGCGAACTTTTTCAATATCAGCATCTAAGTCAGTAATCCCTTTTTCCAGCTCTTTAACCTGATCAACTCGTTCCTCAAGTTCCGTCAAATCTTCTGAATCAACACCTTTTTTCGGTATATCGAGCTCTTCTATTTGTTCTTGGTATTCTTCTCTTTCTGCTTTGGCTTTCTGTATAACCTGTTCAGCATTATCTATTTCTTCTTCGAGTCCTTCAATACGCTCTAATTCTTCACCGTGAACGCTCTCTAAAACTTCCGGAAATTCTTCATATTCCGCTTTTACTTGCTCATAGGTCTGTCTGGCCTCCAGAAACGCTATAATCCGTTCATAAAGCTGCTTCCGCTTTTCTGCCTTCTCAGCCTCCTCTTTCTTCTTAAATAAATCGGCAAGCTGTGCTTCTCTTTCCTTTATTTCACTCTGTTCTTGTTTTTTATCCTTTACTTCCTTATTAGCTTCATCATATGATTTATACTCAGAAGTCTGTGGAGTTTTAATTCGGTCAGAATAATCCAGATTCG
>DASRVI010000386.1:0-3857 GCA_035655135.1 Acidobacteriota bacterium
CACTTTTTGCATCATATCACAGCACCAGGGTCTGTTCAAGCTAGGGGAATCTTTGTGTGATAACAAAGCAATAGTGTCCCCATCAACTGCAATGCTAAAATGTCCCCTCTAAGACATCACGTTGGATCACAGCAAACTATCTCATACAGCAGGGGAGTGGCAAGGTAATGAGAATCATCCCATTTTCCGGGTATTTTAGCTTTATTGACAGAAGGACCTGGATAATATATATTGATAGATGTATAATATATATGTATCTATAAGCATACCCATAATACATCAAGATCAGGGAGGCGCTGTTGGCTAAAACAAAAACAGTGAGAAAAAATATCAATTTCCCAGTTGACCTGATAAAGAAAATCTTTGAAGTCAAAGAAGACACTAATTTCAGCAAATTCATTAGAAATGCTGCAAGGGAAAAAGTCAAAAAAATAGAAATGGAAAAACTCAAAGAACACCTCAAAGAGGGATATAAAGCAAAAGCCGAATTAAACAAAAAAATCTGTAAAGATTTTAAATATGTGGACGGAGAAAATATTTAATGAGTCCTGAGCTCAAGAGGGGAGATGTGGTTGTTGTTGACCTTGAGCCTATCAAGGGATCGGAAACCGGAAAAACAAGACCTTGTGTGGTTATTCAAAATGACATCGGAAACAAATATTCTCCTGTGACCATAGTGGCTGTCATCACCGGTCAAAAAGAAATTTCAAAACAATATCCCACAGATGTATGGATCAGTAAGGGAGATGGGGGATTGAATAAAGACAGCATTGTCCAATGTGATCAAATCAGAACCATCACCAAAGAGAGAATCCAAGCTAATATAGGACACTTCAATCCAAATATCATGAAAGATGTCAACAAAGCACTCAAAATAAGTCTTAGTTTGTTCTAGATTATTAAAGCATTAGTATTAAGGCGTCCCCCTAACTTGCTAACTTACGAGCTAACTTGATGACAATTGGATCGGGAAACCCTCAGGGGTTATCTATTCATTTTCTTTCGAAAAACGCTTTCCCTATGTCCCAGGCCCATAGTGGCAGCTCTCCACGGTTGCTTAAGGTGATGTAAGCGAGGTCATGATCGGGAAAAAATTTCAAAATGGCTCTGAAACCCTTCAACATACCAATAGCTCCATAGGCTCTCAAGCCTTCCAGTTCAGGAGTTTTTTTCCCGAACGTTTCATTAAACCATCCCATGGTCATATAGCTAATCCTCCCTGAGTCAGTAACAGGAAAATAAAACATAAGCTCAGTGTTTTTTTCTGAAAGGAGTCTGTGATTTCTTAATGAAAAATACCACTTGATCAGATCATTTAAGCTGCTGTAGATACCTCCTCCCCCTACAGTATAAATGTCTGTATAGTCATTGAGACTGACGGACTGAGTCTCATTATCAAGATCGTATCCCCTGGTTCGATTTAATATCAAGATATCAGGATGATCCTTTACCTGAGTGTGATTCATCCCTAGAGGGTAAAAGATGTTTTTCTCCAAAAATTCTGAGTAGGGGAGGCCGCTTGCTTTTTTAATGATCTCAGCCAATAAAACGTACGCTGTGTTGCTGTAGCTGTAATCCACTCCGGGTTCGAAGTCAAGACTATCGATTTGCCGCACGAATCTTAATACGTCCTCATTATAAAAATCCTTCAGGTCTTCTCCCAGATGGTCATAATAATCCGGTAACCCGGATGTGTGCGCCAGGAGATGAAAGACGCGCACATCTTTGGTGCAGTCCGGCAGATTATCCAGATACTGGTTGATGTGATCTTCCAGCCGAATCTCTTTTTGTTCAGCCAGCAAAAGCACTGCAGCGGCCGTGAAAGTCTTGGCTATGGAAGCGATGTAAAACTGAGAATTCTGATCTATCGGTTTTTTCTCCCTCACATCTGCAAGCCCGGCATATTTTTCGAAAATCACTTGATCTCCCTGAATCACAGCAAAGGCAAATCCGGGGAGCCCTTCAACCTTGACCTGATTCAATTTTTCTTCAATTTCATTTTTCCCATCTTTGACTCTGAAGTCACTCTGGGCATAGGACTGCGGGACAAGACATATGACAACAAAAAAAATGAATATTTGTTTTTTATTCTGTTTTCTCCTTACTCAAACATACCTTTCCCATATATATAAACTCTTTTTAATTTTATAAAGTTTATTTTTTAGAGATAATAATTTATTTTTCGAATTAACGATTTGCCATTTTCTTAAACCAGGCAGCCATTATAGGCACATAACCCGGAGCCATGCGCGGCCAGTCTCCCTCAGGCCCATTTTCGAGGGTAAGGCAGTGGCCTGCATTGGGATAAGAATGGATTTCATAGTGGGTGTTTCCCACATCTATCAAGGCGGCTTCAATGACCGAAAGGCTGTACTGTGTGGGGATGTTCAGGTCATCCTCACCGGAAAAGCAAGCCACAGGAACCGTGATCTCCCGCCACCACATAAGCGGATCCACAAACATAGTGGCCCAATCCTGAACATCGATGGATTCATAAACTTTGGCCTCAGGAGAAAACATCATACGTTTAAACTGGCCCTCATTTAAAAGGTTGTATTCCGGATTGCTGATGAGACTTTCAGCTTTATCGCGGTATTTCGTGTTTCCGGTTCGATAAAATTCGTAAAGAGTGCGAAGGGCTTTTTTTGCGTAATGAATTTTTTCTTTAGATGCCTTTGACTTCATTAACCTGGTTTCAAGGGTATAGATATTTTGTTCTGCAGGAGGAAGGCCGGGTACCGCCACCACAAACACAAACGCTATCTCCCGGTCATCAAAGGCAACTTTGGGCGCGACCCAGGCTCCCTGGCTGATCCCTCCAATACCCACATGAGAGCTCTCGATCATGGGATGGGAACGCAAAAGCTCGACCATGCCCCCGGCATCATTGGCCAGTCTATCGATTTTGTACGCCCCTTCACCCGTAGATTCACCGGCTCCTCTTTTATCGTAAACCAATACAGCCAGTCCTTGTTTGACCGCCAACATGGCTTTCCCGATGTAGGGGCCTGTTTGTCTTGTATCCGGCCCGGAGCCATGGGTAAGGACCATTCCACTATAAGGAGGCTCCGCATCAGGGAAGATTATGGTGCCCTTTAAAACAGCCCCATCATCGGTTTTTAAAGAGACGTCTTCGGATTTAAACAATCCCGGATTTCTATCAAATCGATACATCTGTCCTTTGGCATCACCATTATCCCAGACCACTTCTAAACCACTGCCGTGCAGAGTGGCTTTAAAATCTCTGTCTATCCATAAGACTGTGAATTCAATGGCGTTTTTAGTTAATATCAATCCATCGGTTTTCAGATGATACATGCCCCAATCCGGAAATGATATCTCTGCCACATTATTTTTGTCACTTGTTTGTCCCACATGGAGATGAACATTCCAGGAAAATCCGTTCCGCAGCAGCTCTCCTTTCCAGGTCCCGAACCAATCAGACTGCGCTCTGCTCTCTGTGAATAAAAACAGAGTCAGGATTGAAGCTAATATGACTCTCCATGCATTTCTTTGTGTTCTTTTCATTTGACCTCCCTTAAATGAATTATATGGGAATCGACCATCACAAGCAATCTCACATATTACTCAAAAAACATAATTTTAAAAAGGGCTTCAATTCTTAAACGACTGTTTGATAAAATAATTTTTTTGTAAACCTTAATAAGAGGAATTACGTAGAAATTGATGAATAAAGGAGGAAGTCCATGAAGAATACTTTGAATAAAACCACAGGGAGACTGCTGGGCTGTTTCTATTTTTGCTTTTTCCTCTTAGGTTCTGCTCTTCCTTTGATTTCAGCAAAAGTTCTCAATGACCAGCAGTGGAGAGAGGATCTGCGGTTTTTGGCTGAAAAA
>DASRVI010000387.1:0-7608 GCA_035655135.1 Acidobacteriota bacterium
ACTCAGCGGAGCTGAGCTGGGAGCATGTTTGACCCACGGACGGGGGGAGTTGCGCAGCAGCCGAGAACACAGTGCAAAGAATGGCGTTAAAAATCTGAAGGGAGCACAAGCCATATCTGAATTTCATTTTTATTTGACAATAGAGACCCACACATCTATAGTATTTTTTCAAATTCAAAATCAAACCAAGGGAAATTTTCATGGATGAAAATGATCACATAGAAATCAGAACACCTATGGTGGAAGCTGTTTTACAAGCTTACAAGCAGGGACAGGAAGATGAGGAGCTGGAGCCTATTATAGCCTGTGATGCTACAGGAAAACCGATCGGAAGGCTGGAGAATGGGGATTTTGTGATCTTTTATGATATAAGGGGAGAAAGGGAAATTAAAATCACAAGAAGCCTGACTGAAAAAGATTTCTCTGATTTTCCAGTGAAAAAGAATACTCTTCTCAATTTTGTTACTATGATTGAATATCACTCTGATCTAAAAGCTAAAGTAGCGTTTCCTCCTCCAGGGAGAGTAAAAAATCCTCTGGCAGAAGTTATGTCCAGTGAAGGAATTCAATTCTGTAAGATATCCGAATCTGAAAAAGCAGTGCATGTGGGCTATTTTTTTAACGGAAGAAGTGAAAAAGTGTTTCCCGGAGAACAGAGGATTGTGATTCCTTCTCCTGAGGGAATTTCATCGTTTTCAGAAAAACCAGAGATGAGCATTGAGTCAGTTTCCAAACAGGTCCTATCAAAACTCAAGGATCCTCAAAGAAGAGTTCTTATTGCTAATTTTGCCAATGCCGATGTGGTGGGTCATACAGAAGATAGAGAGGCTGTGATAAAAGCAGTGGAATCTGTGGATCGGGAGCTGGGTAAAGTTTTTGATTTTTGCAAAAAAAATGGTGTCACTCTCTTGGTTACTGCAGACCACGGCACAGTAGAGGAATGGCTTTATCCTGATGGGACTATAAATACCGGACATACAAATAACCTTGTTCCTTTTATTATGGCTGATTTTTCCGTGGATAAGCCAGAGAAGATCCAGCTAAAATCTTCAGGAGAGTTATCAAATATAGCCCCCACCATCCTCCAATTGTTAGGGCTTGAATGTCCTCCGGAAATAAAAGCAGAAAGCTTGATAGTTGATGGCTTAAAAGAAACAGAACACAAACAAAAAATACTGTTGTTGATTCTGGATGGATGGGGTCTTAATGAATCAAAGGAGGGGAACATGATTTATGCCTCAAACACTCCTCATTTTGATCATTTATGGACCCAATATCCACATGTGCGACTTAAAGCTTCGGGTGAGGCTGTGGGTATGCCTGAGGGGACGGTTGGAAATTCTGAGGCAGGTCATCTTCATATAGGCGCGGGAAGAAGGGTGTTCTTAGATAGAGTCAGAATAGATAATGCCATTGCTGATAAGAGTTTTTTTGAAAACAAAGTTTTTCTTGAGACTATGGAGAAAGTCAAGTCAAAACAAAAACCGCTTCATCTTCTGGGCATTGTTTCTCATTACAGTTCTCACGGCACTATTGAATATTTGTTTTCTTTGCTAAAATTAGCTAAAGAAAGAGGGGTCGAGCAGGTATATATCCACTCCCTTATTGGGAGAAGAGGAGAGAAACCAGAAAGTGGAGCCATTTATATTTCAAAGGTAGAGAATATGTGCCGCCAGATCTCTCTTGGAACTCTTTCAACAGTGATGGGAAGATTTTGGGCTCTTGATAGGGAAGAAAATTGGGACAGAGTTGAAAAAGCCTATCAAGCTCTTGTCCTCGGAGAAGGTCGGAAAGTCAGAATCAAGTAATTAAAAAAATGGAACTTTATAGCTTGAATTTCGTATCTATATGTAAATAAAGATTGAATATATAATCCGATGATAGCTGAAGTCAAAAATCTCTCATACAGTTATGGAAAGATCCTCGCTCTTAACAATGTGGATATGGAGCTTCCTGATGGGTCCATAGGTCTTTTAGGGCCTAACGGAGCGGGAAAAAGCACCCTCATACGTATCTTGCTGGGATTTCTTTCTCCGGATAAAGGAAGCGGACAGGTTCTGGGATATGATATCAAAAATCAACAAACAGAGATTAGAAAATGTGTGGGATATATGCCTGAAGATGACTGTTTTATTCCTGGAATGGATGGAGTCACGTTCACATCATTTCTGGGGGAACTCTCTGGAATGCCAAAGCAGGAAGCCATGAAAAGGGCTCATGAAGTCCTCTTTTATGTGGGTCTTGAGGAGAGCCGCTACAGAAAAGTGGAGACTTATTCCAGCGGCATGAAGCAGAGACTCAAACTGGCTCAGGCGATAGTCCATGATCCAAAATTGATCTTTCTGGATGAACCCACCAGTGGTTTGGATCCTTCGGGTAGAAAAGAAATTTTAGAACTTATCATGGACATTTCTTCAAAAAAAGATATCCATGTCTTGATATCATCCCATATTCTTCCAGATATTGAGAGTGCCTGTTCTCATGTCATGATTCTTTCAGAAGGAAAAATGGTCTCTCAAGGAAGTATTAGTGAATTGAGACAGATCAATTACAGTCTTTATGAGATAAGAACTTATGGAGATGAAAAAGAATTTTTGAAAAAGCTGGAAAAAATGGGATGCCGAGTTGAGCGGGCAGAAGACAAAATCATAAAGATATATATGCCTCCTGATAAAGATCATTTGGAGATATTTAAGCTGGCGGTTGAAGAAAATGTCCAGATAAGACATTTTGTCAAAAGCCAGACATCTCTTGAAGATTTGTTTGCTAAGGCAGTGGGAGCTGAATGATGTCTATCAAGCAGAAAGGATACACTCACTGGGACGGAGAGCTGAAGACAACTAAATATCCATGGACGCCCATAACCAAGAATGGAATCAAACTTGCTTTTAAGAAAAAGTTTTTCAAGTTTACTTTTTTTCTAACCCTTATCCCAGCCATTGTTTTCCTAGTGGGCATCTATATTTCCGAGAGATTGGAAGATTTTGCTTTTTTAACCAGTGATATGGAAGCGGCTTCATTTCTTAAAATAAATCCAGGTTATTTCCATTCTTATTTCACTAATGATTTTCTGCTTTTTATGATCGTTGTGATTCTGGTTTTTTGTGGAGCAGGTCTTATATCCGATGACTTGAGATACAATTCTCTCCAGCTTTATTTTTCAAGGCCCATAAAAAAGAAAGATTATTTTTTAGGGAAAGCATCAGTGATTGGTTTCTTTTTGTTTATTCTCACCCTTATTCCTGGAATTATTTTCTTTCTGATGAAACTATTGTTTTCTGGAAATTTGAAATTTGCCTTTGACTATCCCTGGCTGATCGTTTCTGTGATAGGATATTCTTTTTTCATCACAGGCTTTTTTGCTTTTTACACTTTGTTTATTTCTTCTGTTAACAACAACAGGCGGTATGTTTCTGTCCTGATATTTGGAATATATTTATTTTCAGATATTCTTTACGGGATTCTCAATGGTATTTTTAAAAGTGAATATTTTTCACTCCTGTCCATAAAGGCAAATATCAAACAAGTGGGAGCTGCGTTTTTTGGGCAAAATCTTCCCTATGGTGTCTCTTGGGTCTATTCTCTTCTGGTGCTGTTGATTTTGTGTGTGTTGGCTGTATTTGTCCTGAACAAAAAAATAAGAGGTGTTGAAGTCGCCAAATGAGAGAAGTCATTAAAACCGAGAAACTTTCCAAATGGTATGGAAATATCCTTGGATTGAGTGACGTGACTTTAAGTATAGAGTCAGGCATCACCGGATTATTGGGACCTAATGGAGCTGGAAAATCAACTTTTTTAAAACTGCTGACCGGTCAGCTCAAAGCAAGTATAGGCACTGTGAGGATAGAAGGAGAGAAGGTAAGAAACAATCACAGGCTTTTCTCTAAAATCGGATTTTGTCCTGAGGGTGATTCTTTTTATGAAGAGATGACCGGATGGGAATTTGTCACCGGGCTTTTAAAACTTCACAACTGCTCCTCATCAGAAATCAACAGCAAAGCCCAAAAAGCATTGAGTATTGTCAATCTTGAAAAAAATAAAGACAGAAGAATCAAAACCTACAGCAGAGGAATGAGGCAGAGATTAAAGTTTGCTCAAGCTATTTCTCATGAACCGGAAATTTTAATCCTGGATGAGCCTCTAAATGGTATGGATCCTCTGGGCAGACGCAAGCTCATACGTCTTATCAAAACTTTTAGGGATGAAGGCAAAACAATTATTGTTTCCAGTCATGTGCTTCCTGAAATAGAAGTCATGACCAATAATATCATTCTTATCCATCAAGGAAAAATATTTGCTCAAGGTGATATTCATTACATCAGGGACCTCATTGATGCCCATCCCCACATGATATCTGTGAAATGCAGTGATCCCAGGAAAGTGGCTTCCCGATTCGTGAACCAGGATTATATTTTGAATATTGATTTTTCTGGAGAAGAAGACACTTTTGTGGTGAAGACCAATAACAGGGATAAATTTTTCAATCGGTTGCCTTCCATATTTATTGACGAAAACATTGAGGTTAGTGAAATCAAATCCCCTGATGACAACCTTCAGGCTGTGTTTGATTATCTGATCGGAGATTAATATGAACGGAAAGAGCCAAACAAAAGATTGGACATTTTTGTCATCGTTTGGGAATGTGTTTTCATTTTTCTTTTTATTGGGTCGTAAATCAAAAAAGACCAAAGTATTTTATTTACTCAGTTTTATTCCTGTTGTTATGGCTTTATTGGTTAAATTTGGTCAAATTTTTTCCATCCGGAGTACTTTATCCGGAATCTATGTTTTTTCTAATATCATTATGACATTTTACCTGCAGTTCATTATTTTGATCCTGGCTCTTTTTTTTGGGACTTCGGTTTGTTCTGAAGAGCTGGAAGGCAGGACTCTTCCTTATTTAAGCACCCGGCCTATTTCAAAAACATCCTTCATTCTCGGGAAATATGCGGCTTATACCCTTCTCATTGTGTTGATGACCGTGGTGGGAGTGTTTCTGTGCTTTTTCATATTGAATTTTAATCAACTGGGAGATTTATCTCTCTATAAAATCCTTTTCAGGGACACAGCAGTGCTGGTGCTGGGTCTTATATGCTACACCTCTTTCTTCACTTTTATAGGAACTTTTATAAAAAGATCCATCATGTTCGGATTGATTTTCAGTTTTGGTTGGGAAAATGTGATTCAGTATTTTCCCGGTTCCACTCAGCGTTTTGCCATTGTTCACTATTTAAAGTCTTTACTCCCCACCCCGAGTTCAGGAAGGTTTTCTTTTCTGCTGTTCCGGCTTGAGCCCACTCCCCCTTATCTGGCTGTGATCATGCTTTTCCTGATTACAGCCGTTTTCCTTGGCTTAGCCTGCTTCATGTTTCATTATAAGGAATATATCTTAGAGGAATAAAACCTGGCTCATTCATAAAATATGTATGCATCTTCATACATATTTATCATGATCTAGATTCTTACCAATGTTTATTTATTAACAACATGAAAATTTATTTAATCCTGTTATGATTTTAATCTAATGCATACATATTTTACTCTTCGAGCGAGTCGATCTTACAGCATTTGCTTCGTTACAGGTCATTCGCAGTGAAGAACCACGGCTATGTCATCACGAGGAGCGAAGCGACGTGGTGATCTCATTGTTCTCCATAACCATATGAGATTGCCACGCTCCCTTGCGATCGCTCGCAATGACGCAGCAATCTCGACTCGTGAATAAGCCAGGTTACGAGTTGATTATTTTTCGGTTTCCTTGGTTTCTTCAGCTTTGGTTGATTCGGTTATTTTCTTGATCAGTTCTTCGGGAATATTAGCCGAAACTTTGACTCCTTCATCTCCTGATGTCACCTGGATTTTATTCATCAGCTCACCAATTTCTGGTTTTTCCTGTGCGGACATGGAAGCAATGCCTTTGATTCCATTTAGAGCTGTGGCTAACTGTTCGTTTTTCTCTGGATCGCTGCTTTTTAGATCGATATCAATGAGCATGGATTTGTTTTGGTAGTCAAGATTCATGGTCACAGCATTGACTGATTTGAGGCTCTGGAGCATTGGATTTTGTACAGAAGCTTCTTCAACAGCTTCTTGAGGAACTAAAAAAGCACCCCAAAAAAGAGTGTCTTTATTGGTTTCTTTGAGCAGATTTGACAGTTCCTGGTTTTTATATATATTCTCTCCTTGACCAGCAACTATATCTAAGACTGATTGAATTCCGTCTAAATTGCCTGCCACTATATTTGATTCATCCAGAAAGGAAAATCCTGATTTTTCATCATCCTGTTTCATGGTGTAGATAGTGACGCCGTTGTAATCGACCTCAGTGATTTCCTGTTCTTCTTCTTGAGTTTTGGTTTTTATAAATTCCAGAAGAGAATCTTTGTTGTATTTTAGGTTGATCACCGCAGCCATCTTCTGCAGGGAATCAGGGCCCTTGGCTGATATGGAAGCAGCTATAAAATAGATGTCATTTTTTGGGTCTACTCCGGTCTTTTCTATAAAATCAAAATATTTTTTTGAATTTTCCTGTTTCTCTATGGAACTGCTGACAGCTTCTATGGACATGGCTTTGTGGATATCAGCGAACAGCACTCCTTGAGAATCGGCTGGAAGAAGATTCAGCATATCTGTGGGTGAAGCGGTTCCTGCTTTGGGAGTGGGAGCCTTTTTTTCGCAGGATAAGAAAGAGAATAAAATCAGACAAATGGATAAACCTAATGCAATATGTTTTTTCATTTTTCCTCCTAGTTAAATTAAAAATTGGATATTACTTATATTTCAAATGTATTTCAAAAAGTCAGAATTAAATATATCAGAAAATTCATAAAAAAGAAAAGCATTTGTTTCTGTTTATTCAAAATAAGTGCTATTTTAAATACTGGAAAAGTTTTAATTGACTTGAATAAAGCCAGCACCGGATTCCTATGAGAGCGAAAATAAAGGTCTGCTGGATAATGAAAGAAACCGCTACACTCCATAAAGATACCTGGGGGACGAGACTGTGAATAAAAATATATATTATTGATAATAATATAGTTACAGCAAATAGCAAATAATAAAGACCTAATGTGGTACCAAGATTTTTAACCACAAAATTTAGGGAAGACAAAAGGCTTTTAAAAATATTTTTTCTTTGTTCAGATACTGTTTTGATGCGGGCATAGTCAAAGACAATGTGGCAAAATAAAAATATCACTAAAGAGACAAGACTGAAAATAATACCCAGGATAAATGGGGTGATTTCTGAAACAGAAGTCTCTGCAGAGGAGGCAACAATGGAACCAAACCATCTCGTGAGGGAACCCAAAATTAAGAAGAATACAGCGAATGAAACAATCATGATTCCCAAAAAATATGGAAAATATTTTCCAGCTCCATGAAAGAATTTTTTGAATGTGAATTCAGCTGTTTCTTGGGAAAAAATAAAGACGATACCTCCAGCTAAAAACGTGTGGAGGAGGATATACAAAAAACCGAAGAAAAGGAGAGAGGGAGGATAATTTAAAAATTTCATATGTATCAGACTTTCCCAGTTTTTAAGAAGAGCTCCTTTTCCTATTACGGATGGGGTGAATGTTTTCTCAAAACCTTGACTTTGGTCTCGGT
>DASRVI010000388.1:0-3020 GCA_035655135.1 Acidobacteriota bacterium
ATAATTGAACTTATTATTAATTGAGAATTATTCTTTTTTATTAAAAGGGAGGTCAATGAAAGACAAAAATTGCAAATTAATTATTATGTAATTAATTTTTTTGCAACAAAATTGGCCTCAAATTCGTTATTATAAAGTAAAGGTAACCAAGGGGAAGTGTTAGATAAAATGGAAAAAAATATTAACAAAAAAATAAAAATAAGTCCTATTCAGAGTACTGATCCGATTAAACTCTATTTAAAAGAAATGGGAAGTATTTTACTCCTTTCTCAGGATGAAGAAATATCTATAGCTAGAAGAATAGAAAAAGGTGAAAAAATAATTTTTAATGCTCTTGCGAAAACAAGCCTCACTTTAGAAAAAATATACGAATTAGAGAGAGAGGTAAATAGAGATCCTGAGAAAATCAACAGCTTTTTTAACTTCAAATCCAGTGGTTCTTCAGATAAAAATTACCCTATATCATTATCCAAATTGGCAAAAACATTTGATGAAATCAGAAATTTACAACAAGATCTGAATAAAAAAATCTCTAGAAAAAAGTCGATATTTTCTTCTGGAAGAACAGTGGTCAAAATAAGAAATCTGATCAATAAGCTGAATCTAAAAGAAGATATTCAAGAAAATATAATCGATTCTGTGCACAAAAAACTAAAAAATGATTCCTACGCCTCTTCCTCAAAGCAACAAATTGAAAAATCAAAATACTTAAATGAAGAAATCCTCAAAGGAAAAAAAATAAAAGAAGGAGCTATAAATAAACTTGTGGCTGCTAATTTAAGACTTGTCATTTCCATAGCCAAAAAATATCAAGGGCGAGGACTACCCTTGCTTGACCTTATACAAGAGGGAAATCTAGGCCTCATAAGGGCTGTTGAAAAATTTGATTATAGAAAAGGATATAAATTTTCAACTTATGCCACATGGTGGATAAGACAAGCTGTCACCAGAGCCATAGCTGACCAATCTCGCACCATTAGGCTCCCTGTGCATGTGACAGAACAACTTCAGAAAATAAAAAAAGTCACAAAATCTTTTGTTAATGAAAAAGGAAGAGAACCCTCTGACAAAGAATTGTCCAAAAAATTGAAAATTCCAGTCGATCGGTTAAGAAATCTACTTGAAAATACCCAGGATTCTGTTTCCATTCAAACTCCTGTGGGAGACAATCAAAACGAAATCAAAGACTTTATCGAAGATCAGGAAATCCCCTCCCCTCCTGACACAGTTATTCATATCAACCTAAAGGAACTTCTGCAGGCTGCCTTTAACGTTCTCTCTGATAGAGAGACAAAAATTCTAAATTTAAGATTCGGGCTGAATAACGAACGACCTCACACCCTAGAAGAAGTAGGAAAAAAATCCAATGTAACCCGTGAAAGAATAAGACAAATCGAAGCCAAAGCTCTGAGTAAAATCAAATCCAATCCCATGAGTAACAAACTCCGCCCTTTTGCCAATTAACCTGAACTATACATAAAAAAACAACTAGGAAATGAGTCGGGCGGGCAGAGTGATGATGGATTTAAACAAATCCAGAACAGCCTGAACTGTAAATCCCAATAAACGAAAAGGGATCAAAAGCAGCCAGACGATGGGATAAAGTATTAAGGCCAGAAGGGCCAGAGGCCAGGAAATTGCGAGTAAAATAAACCAAAATAAAATTTTCATGAATTTTTTCTTTCAAACATAAATACGAATAACCCAATAAAAAAGTTCATAATTTATGCTTCTTTTTTATTTCTAATTCTTGACTCCTAGGAAAGCACAAATGTAGAATTGGCTAAAGGAGTTTCGAATGCAAACACAGATTGTCATCACCTTTCTTGTTATGATAGCTGCTTACACTGTTGCTAAATGGAGAAAACTTTCAGTAGAAATAAGCATGTTCTTGGCAGCTGTAGCTGGGGGAATATATGGCGCTGTTAACAGCACTCCGCCATTAAGTCAGTTAGCCAGGCATCTCGTGGAAGGCTCATTCACTTATTTAGATGTTATTCTTATCTTTGTTACAGCCACCATATTCATGGCTATCATTTCTGAATCAGGCGGTGTCAATTATGTGGTGAAAAACACCATTAAATATTTCTATAACAAACGTCTCATCGCTCTTTTACTTCTGATGTTCATAACACTTATTCCAGGAGCGCTTACAGGGGCAGGAAGTGTGTCTCTTTTAGTGGTGGGAGCTCCTGTTGCCATGGCTCTTGGCTATTTAGGCATCAAAAAAAGGAGGGTTGCTGCTATTTTATTTATTATAGCTGGTCTGAGTGCCGCAGCTCCCCCTGTCAATATATGGGCTATGATTTTATCTGCTGGAACAGCAATTCCCTATGTTGGATTCGAACTGCCTCTTGGAATTCCTGTTCTTCTTTTAGGAACCTTTACCATTTTAGTGTTAGGATGGAAAAAACATGAAAAATCCGACCTCGCATCTGCTTTAAAGCAAATGCCGGAAATTCCAGAAGGGATGAAATGGTGGAAAGTCCTTATCCCCTTTCTGGTTTTTTTTGGTTTGGTGATCGCTCTAAGGATCTGGCCTTTCACTCTTCCTGTAATGGGACTTCCCTTGCTTTTTGTTATATCCGCAGTTTTTGCCCTCATTCTAAGCCCTAAGAGGATCAATATCCTCAAATTATCGAGAGACACGGTCAAAAAACTCACTCCCCTGCTCTCCACCATGATAGCTGTGGGTATGCTCCAGCAAATAATGACAGCTACTGGAGTTAGAGGCCTTATTTCTTTTACTGTAATAAACACTCCCCTAATTCTATTATTCATATCCTTAGTTGTCATCATTCCTGTTTCTGAGGGAGTCTTTACCTATGGAGGGGCTGCCATAATCGGAATTCCTTTGGTGTGGTTTTTTGACTCCATCGGACTCCATGCCACTATAGCTATCGCTGGTTTAAGCCTGTTGTGGCCTCTTGGAGATGGTCTGCCTCCCACCGCCCTTATCGGAAGATTGAGTGTCATGGTCTCTGAATATAAAAAGTCATACTGGTCCTTTCTGAAAAGCA
>DASRVI010000389.1:0-2281 GCA_035655135.1 Acidobacteriota bacterium
GAGTAGATTGGAAAGAAGCTCAGCTTATAAACATTGATGGTTTGTATCGGGTTAAAGAAGGGAACGAGCTGGAGCGACAGATAAAAATAGAATTTTCCAATATTGGATATGAGGTTAATCTGGCTCAAAGATATTTCAGAAACGATGAATATCAGATATCCGGAAGAATTGACGGCGCTGTTCCACTTAAAAGAGAGCTTCCGGGAAAGCTCAGCTACATTAAAGAATTGCCGATAGAGATCAAGACAATCAACCCTGTATTCTGGCAAGCTACAAAAACCATTCTAGACTTGAGACGTAATCCCAAATTTTGGATCAATAAGATTCCCTCTCAGCTCAATACTTACCTATGTCCATATATGATGTCACTGCCTGCTGGATTTATTGTGTTAATTACTTTTGGAAAACGACCCCGGATCCTACCCATGCTTTATGATCCTGAGCTTGCAGAAGCAGATCTAGGAAAAGCCAAAAAAGTTAATGGGTATGTAGAGAAGGGAGAATATCCAGAACCAATTCCTTATGACCCATCAGTGTGTGATTTATGTCCCTTTAACCACATGTGCGATCCGCCAAGAGCCTCTAATTTAATCCAAATCAATCAAGAAAATAGATGGGAATTAGAAGATTTTCTATTACTCCAGGATCATTATAAACAGTATAAAAAACTAAAAGATGAACTAATTGGATCCAAAAAGAAACCAGGGAAATACTATGGCAAGAACGCCATTTTTGAAGATATTGAAATTAAATCCAATAAAAGGACTCAAAAGAAATACGATATCCCAAAGAAAGAGAAAGATAAATTCTTTGTTGAGACAGATGAATACTTTGTCACAAAGATAGAAAGGGTGGGGAAAGAACAATGACCCGTAAGGGATCAATCAACTTATCCCCCTTTCAATACCGCTGTCAGGCTGACCCTCCTTTTGTACCCTTTCTGACCAGGCCTGGCAGCGGGTTTTATATGGAAAAAACTTGACATTGAAAAAGGAGTGATATAAGATTGGATTATGAAGCCCTGGAAAGCAATAAATGAGATTACAAAATAAGCCCCCAAACCCAGTCTGTCACTATTCAGTGATATCCAAAGGCTTTCCAGGTCTGATTGCGGAGCGGGGGCTTTTTCTTTTTGGAGGAGATTTAAATGACAGATGAATTGCAATTAAGAACTGGCGCTTATAGAACCACCTTTATAGGAACCGAAATTATTAGAAAATCAACTCTTGATGAATGGCGAACTTATGGTGAAATATTAAGACGGGTTGATGAAGCCAAACAATGGGCAATAGGGGACTGGTTGAAAGACGGAAAAAGACATTATAGAGACGGACTTTATAAAGAGGCAAGCCAGATATTAGGACTTAAAGAACAAACTTTAAGAGTTTGTAAGAGTATGGCAGAAGCCTTTCCTTTGTTGACCCGAGTCAACAATCTTTCTTTTAAGCATCACAGACAAGTCGCATCTCTTAAGCAAATAGAAAAAAGAGACAATAAGCTTCATGAATCAAAAGAGCCAGATAAAGAAAAAATGCAGGAGTTTTTAAAAAAGGCTGAATCAGAAAACTTATCAGTTAGGGAATTGAAGAATGTCGTTGAAGAACACAAAAGAAATCAGCAAGATAAAATAAGGCTTGCGAATGAACCGGAAAAGTTCTCTGTAATTTATGCCGATCCACCCTGGCAATTTGATAATTCAGGCTTAAGCGGGAGTGCAGAAAAACATTATAATACCATGTCGTTAGATGAAATATGTGATTTGCCTATAGAATCACGAGTCACAGAAAATGCAGTTTTGTTTTTATGGGTTCCGAATTCTTTTTTAAAAGAAGGTTTGAAAGTTTGCGAATCATGGGGATTTGATTATAAAACAAATATGACTTGGATTAAAGATAAATCAACTTATGGCAAATTAGGCTTTTATTGTTATGGACAACATGAGCTTTTATTTATTGCAACAAGGGGGTCTTTTATGCCAAAAACCCTTTTTCCTTCCATTGTTTCTTCAGGAAAATCAAAGCATTCAAAAAAACCGGAAAAATTTTATGAGCTTATAGAGAAAATGTATTCCGGGCCTTATTTAGAATTATTCGCAAGAAATAAAAGAGGAAACTGGGAGGCATGGGGCAATGAAGTTATTTGATGATTTTGGTTTTAATGAAGAGAAGAAAGAAAAATCTTATAATGGTGAATTGATGAAAAAGGGGAAAGAAGCAGAAGAGATAGTCTTGAATTGGCTGAGAAATAAAAAAAACACAAAAGAAATTATAGATTTCCGAGA
>DASRVI010000390.1:0-6255 GCA_035655135.1 Acidobacteriota bacterium
ATGGTTTGTTCTATTTCTCTCTCAGAAGGCAGTCTGAATCCATTTTTAACATCCAGAGTCAAGGGAACTATTTTAACATTGGCAAAAGCCGCATACCCATTGTAGTTGGTGTAAAATGGCTCAGGAATGATAATCTCCTCATTTGTATCAGCCACTGCAGAAAAAGAAAAATGGATGGCTTCTGAACCCCCAATAGTGATGATCACATTTTCATGATTTATGGGAATATTATAGGCATTGAAATACTTGGCTATAGACTTTCTTAAATCCAGAAGTCCCTGAGCAGGACCATATTCCAGCACTTCTTCTCGTGCATTTTTGAAGGCATCCCATACAGCATCGGGGGTTTCAATATCAGGTTGGCCAATATTAATGAAATAAACCCGAACCCCTTCTGAAATAGCTTGATCTGCATATGGTTTTAGTTTTCTAATGGGAGATGCTTGAATTTCCTGGGCACGTTTAGAAATATGCATGATGACCTCCCATACTGAATTATGAAGATTTTGATTATTTCAAAAAGACTTATTTATGTCAAAGTTTTTATTGCTCAAAAAAACCAATTCTGGTATTTTAAATTCAACATTAAATCATTCATGTTTAAAAATCAAACAGCTGTAATCACCCGCAAAGAAAGATGGGGAAGTGATTATTTTCTGCTCTCCATGGAAGCCCCTGGAATCGCAGGCAAATCAAAACCGGGGCAATTTTTAATGGTGAGAATAACCAACAATCCTTATCCTCTTCTACGTCGTCCTTTTAGTATCCATGACCATAATGAGAGAAACCTAGAGATATTTTTCCAAAATACAGGGGTGGGCACCTCCATTCTTAGCCAAAAACAAGAAGGGGATAAAATTGAAATACTGGGGCCTCTGGGGAATGGTTTTCATATTGAAGATGAATTCAAACAGAAAAAAATATACCTTGTCGGAGGGGGCAGGGGGATAGCTCCCTTATACTTTCTTGCTCTTGAGCTCAAAAAGGAAAATTCTGATATAAAACTGTTTTACGGAGGAAAGTCCTCCACAGATCTACCCATGGCACCTAAATTTAAAATTGAAAAGATAAAGACTTTGTGTTCAACAGAAGATGGCTCATCAGAGTTTAAGGGCCTGGTCACTGATCTGTTTCAAAAAGAACTTAAGGTAAGTATTCCTTTTTTTGTTTATGCCTGCGGGCCCGAAGGTATGCTGAAAAAAATCTCTGAAATTTCCAGAGCCCACAGCATACCCGCTGAATTATCTCTTGAATCCATTATGGGATGTGGATTCGGTGCGTGCTGGGGATGTGTTAAAAAAATCAAAAAAGAGGAAAGGCCTGTATGGTCCAAAGTATGTGAAGATGGGCCAGTGTTTAATGCCAAGGATATCATTTGGGATTGATATAAAATGGTTGATATTTCAGTTGATTTGGGATTTTTAAAACTGAAAAATCCTGTGATTGCTGCCAGCGGCACATTCGGATACGGCACAGAGTTTTCGCCGTTTATTGATTTGAACCGACTGGGTGGATTTGTGGTCAAAGGATTGTATCGGGAACCTAGACCAGGAAATCCCCCTCCCAGGCTTGCGGAAACAGCCTGCGGTCTTATCAATTCAATCGGGCTTCCGGGGATTGGCGTGAAGAGATTTTTAAAAGAGGTTTTTCCTCAAATAAAAGGACTCCAGACAGCCATCATCATCAATATCTGTGGGGAAAACAACCAGGAATATGCTTCCGTCGCTGAATACCTTGACTCCTATGAAGAAATATCTGCCTATGAATTAAACATCTCCTGTCCTAACGTGAAAAAGGGGGGGATATGTCCTGCCCAAAGTCCTGAAGAGACTTATGAAATCGTGAAGCTGGTGAAAAACTCCTGCTCTACCCCTGTGATCACAAAGCTATCTCCTAATGTTACTGACATCACAGAGATTGCCTTGAGCGCCCAGGAAGGGGGATCAGATGCCATCTCCCTGGTAAACACTTTTCTGGCAATGGGAATAGATGCCAAAACAAGAAAGCCAACTTTGGGAAATGTTTTGGGAGGTCTCAGCGGCCCTGCCATAAAGCCTATCGCACTGAGAATGGTTTATCAAACAGCCAGTGCTGTTCAAATACCTGTGATTGGGATAGGAGGCATCATGACTGGAAAAGATGCGGTCGAGTTCATCATAGCCGGAGCCAAAGCCGTTCAAGTGGGAACCGCTAATTTCGCATCGCCTGATTCAACTCTGAAAATAATCGATGAGATAACTGCTTTCTGTAAGGAACATTATATCAAACAGATCCAAGACCTTACAGGAACTGTGGATTTGAATTCATAAAGGTAAAGGTAAATTTATGAAACCAAAAAAAGAACAAGCAGAAAAAATAATTATTGCCCTGGATGTCCATAAAAAAAACCTTGCTTTAGATTTGGTTGAGAAATTGAAATATGTCCAGACCTTTAAGATAGGATTGGAACTCTTTATTTCAGAAGGACCTTCTATCCTCCATGAAATTCACAACCTTGGGAAAAAAATTTTCCTTGACCTCAAACTGCACGATATTCCCAACACAGTGGCTGGAGCCATCCGCTCAGGATTCAATCACAGAGTCTCTATGATAACCCTCCATGCTTCAGGAGGACTGAATATGATGAAAAGAGCCGCAAGAGAAGCCAATCAAATCTCAATAAAGACAGGAAATCAAAAACCTCTGCTTCTTGCGGTGACAGTGCTCACCAGTCTCAAACAGGATGAACTCAAACAGATAGGGATCAAAGGAAAAACAAATGACCAGGTCGTCAACCTGGCCCGACTTGCCAAAAAAGCAGGCATGGATGGACTGGTGTGCTCTCCTCAAGAAACAATGATGATCAAAAAAGAAATAGAAGGAGATTTCCTGGTTGTCAATCCCGGGATTCGACCTTTATGGGCTTCCAAAGACGACCAAAAGCGAATCACCACTCCCCGTCAAGCTGTCCAAAACGGAGCTGATTTTCTGGTTATAGGCCGTCCTGTGACCCAAGCTTCGGATCCTGAGGAAGCTTTCTTTAAGATATGTCAGGAATTAGATGGCTCCTAGACCTCCACTGACTGCGAAAATAGTTCCCAGGATCAGACCTATCAAGGCGTAGAGAACTATGGATACGATGATGGTTACAGCAAAATAACCCACCACTTTTTCTTTAGGGGTTTCCATGATGGAAGAAGAAAATCCAAGATAAAAGATATAAATACCATAAAGTGATGCTAAAAGAACAAGAACCGATAACTGAGGAATAATATAAAGGACACCCGCAACCCAAGCCGGGGTCATGCTGAATGCCGCAAGATTCATGGCTTTTTCCTGGTTCGGTTTGGACTCAAATGAAGAAGCCAAAGCGTTGATGATGATCCCTAAAACATAAACAGAAACCACTGTCAGTACATAGTAAAAAATACCGTGAAGCAGTGCCTTGCCTATGCCAGATCGAACCCATCCTACAAAAGGAACACTATATCCTATAATTCCTCGTCCGATAAACTGAGCGACAGCTGGAACAGCAACCAAAATCAAGACATATTTTGTGAATAAATCAGATACACTAAGAGGCTGCTGTTTTATTTTCTCCCATTCCTCTTTAGGTTTGAGTAATATTCCCTGTATCCGCGGAATTAATTCCATCCTTAATCTCCTTGTCTCATTATTGATTTTCTAAACTATATAATTTTCACTCCCTTGTGTCAATAAACATTATAAGAATGCAAGCATTTCCAAAAACGTGATAGAGCTTATTTGACAGATAAGGGCAAGGGATTCGTCACCCGTTCGATTCCCCAGCGTGGAATCTCTCTCCCCTTAAAGATAAACAGAACTGATCATGGAAATAGGAAATGCTCAATTAGGTTGACAGGTTTTATTGTTTCTGGTAATTTAGCTCTATCATAACCACGTCAGATCAAAGTGAAGAGCGGGCGTAGTTCAGGGGTAGAACGTCTGCTTGCCAAGCAGAAGGTCGTGGGTTCAAATCCCATCGTCCGCTCCAAAATTCCACTGCCACTAAAGCCATTTCACAGGTTGACATGAAGAATAAGTAGGATTAACCTTTAATAAAAAATTTTCTTTAGACAATAACTTGATTTTTCGCTACAATGACAAAGCTCTGGATAAATAGATTTCAATCATGTGTGACCGGCGCGGTACCCAAGTGGCTTAAGGGAGGGGTTTGCAAAACCTCGATTCGTCGGTTCGAATCCGACCCGCGCCTCCATCTTCCACTCTTGCAATCATTGGCATGCCTTAATAACCAGGATTATTCACGAGTCATAGCTTGTTGAAATTCAGGTGTAGCACAAGCTACATCTGAATTTCAGATCGGCTCGCCTAAATGGTAAAAAAATGGCCAGTAAAATAAAAAGACAAGGAAAGTCACTGGATTCATAAGAAAGACCTTTGGGCAATAATGACCTTGACTATTTCTCTGGTCGGACCATGACACGGTCCCCGATTCTTACGGCATCTCTGCACGATAAGATTTTTATGGTCGATGTTTCTTGCTGAACATCAATAACCACACAGTTTCCAAAAATCTGTATAGGTGCATCTTTTTCTAGGATCCTGTACAAAATGAGCTGCTGTCCCAAAGTGATCCCAGCCTGCCGGCCAACATTAACAATGGCCCAGTGACCGGATCCAATCTGATTAAAATCGGTCTGAAGGAATACAACTTCACCTTTTGCACCCTCAGTCTCGAACGGGGGGATATCATAACCAAGATCTCTGCCTGTCACTCCTTCTCTTGGCTGGAAAGGAACAAGATAATAACCTTCCATTATCATATTGCATGATTTCTCGATTCGTGCTGTTGATTTAGACTCATCCAAATCCTGTATCCGCACTCTGCCTCTCCTGAAAGCAATGGGTCCGATCCCAGGGACTTCTTTTCTCACTTCTATAACCATAAAAACCTGTCCCTTGTTTAATCCCTGCGTTCCTCCTTGATTCAAATACACAACATCTTCATCACTGAATATATCCCGTTCATACGCTCTTTCAGCACCAATGATTTTAAGATCAGGAATTTCTCCATCTAAAACATAAAAAGAACAGTATAAATCCGATTCTGTAATCAATTCATATTCTTCTTCAAATATCTTTGCCCTTTTTATGCCTTCCTGCTGGAAGCCATAGGCTGTAATGCTGAGAGAGATTAAAATTAAGATTAGATGGAAAATCAATCCCCCGCCTGTTATCTGATTTTTTTTCACTTTTGCACCTCTTGCCACAATTGTTTTAATATTTGTTTCCATTATTATATTTAGTCGTTGTAAAGGTGTCAAATGATAAAATAAATTGAACGGTTCTGGTTAGACATAATTTGGCTTTTCTTATACAATAAAATCAGAAAATGAAAACGGATAAAAACATCATCCTCCTTTTTGGAGGCCGCTCTGCAGAACATGAAGTCTCCATAAGTTCAGCCGCGGCAATTTACCATAATCTAAATAGAAATAAATTTAAAACTCAATGCATCTATATCAATAAAAAAGGGATGTGGAAGACGGTTGAGTCTCCACAAATCTCTATAGAAAAACTGGAAAAAGGCCCTTTTTATTCCTTTCTTCCTTGGGACACAAAAAAAAACATAAACCTTCCTCAATCTTCGGTCTATTTTCCAGTGCTTCACGGGCCCTATGGTGAAGATGGAACCATACAAGGACTCTTGGAACTTGCGGATGTCCCTTATGTAGGCGCCACAGTCATGTCCTCTGCTATTGGCATGGATAAAGCCATGTCTAAATCTATATTTAAAGCGAAAGGACTTCCAGTGGTCAAATACAGTGTTATTTATGAGAATGACTGGGTCCACCATAAAAAGAAAGTTACTGAAAAAATTAAAAAAGAATATTGCTTTCCTTTATTCATAAAGCCTTCCAACTTGGGTTCAAGCATAGGAATAACCAAAGTCCAATCTCTTGCCCAGTTACCAAAAGCCATTAACCCCGCCTTTACCTACAACCATAAGATTCTGGTTGAAGAGGCTATACAGGGACGGGAACTTGAATGCAGTGTTTTAGGAAACCAGAATCCGATAGCTTCTCTTCCCGGAGAAATCATACCTTACAGGGATTTTTATGATTATCAAGACAAATACAAGGAAGGAAAAACAGGTTTTGAAATTCCCGCCAAAATACCCCAATCCGTGGTTAAAGAGATTCAAAGGATCTCGATAGCTGCGTTTAAATCCATTGAAGGCTCTGGAATGGCTAGGGTAGACTTCTTTTTTCAAGAAAAAAATCATAAAAT
>DASRVI010000391.1:0-13444 GCA_035655135.1 Acidobacteriota bacterium
TCTATATATTTATGTTAGAATATTGTATTATAAAGTATAATAATACAATTTTATTGTTAGCTTCGTAGCCTGGATTGCTCACATTTTTAATGAAGAAGTTAGGCTAACTTGAGGAAGGCAAAAAAATGATAAGACTTTCAACAAAAGGGCGCTACGGAACCAGACTGATGCTCAATCTGGCTCAACACTACCACAACAGCGGAAGTTCCATTGTGCTTAAAAATCTCTCCAAAGAAGAAGATATATCAATTCGTTATCTTGAACAGATCATTATCCCTCTAAAACTGAACAACTTAGTCAAAAGCATACGAGGGGCGGGAGGCGGTTACAAATTAGCCAAGCATCCCTCTGAAATCAAACTGGTTGATATACTGAGGGCTCTTGAAGGCCCCTGCTGTCTGGTAGAATGTGTGGAAGATGATGAGTACTGTGAGCGCATTCCCATCTGTGCTGCTCACGATGTTTGGAAAGAAGCCAGCTCCATGCTCAAAAATTATTTCGAGAGTATAAGCCTGGAAGATTTAGTGAAGCGTTCCAAAGAAAAGACCAAAAAAAAGAAATAAGGGGAAATAATCATGATCATCGCTTCTTTTGCCATTTTCCCTACCAGTGAAGGCGCTTCAGTAAGCCAGTATGTCAAAGAGGTCATTAAAATAATTGAAAACTCTGGATTAAAAAGCTATACCGGCGGCATGTCTACCACCATAGAAGCACCGGATCTGGAGAGTCTGTTTAAAGTCATTGAAAAATGCCATAACAAACTGGTTGATATGAATGTGAAGCGCATCCACGTTGACCTTCATATAGACCACCGTCTGGATAAGGAATCTTCTGTAGTGAAAAAACTCCAGTCCTTAGGGAAAAAATAAAACTTTACTTAAGCTTGACTTTCCATAATGGTTCCTCCCCCCAGGAGAATATCTCCATCGTAAAAGACAACTGATTGGCCAGGAGTCACAGCTCTCTGCGGCTCTTCAAATTCAACTTGAATGAGATCTGATCCTTTAGGCCGAACCAGTGCTTTTTGGGGGGTATGATTGTATCTTATCTGTGCCTTGACAGTTAGAGGTGATTTCAGAAGTTTACCTGAGACCCAGTTGATCTCATCTGCGGTTAATGTTTTTTTATACAGGCTTTTCTCAGGACCTACGATGATCTCATTAGTATTGGGATTTATATCCAAGACATAGAGGGGATGCGCAGCAGCAAGGCCCAACCCCCGGCGCTGACCAATGGTGAATCGAACATAGCCCTGATGTTCTCCAAGAATATTTCCTTGGGAATCCAGGATAGGGCCTGGTTTAAACCCATTAGAAGACCTCTTTCTTAAAAAACTCACATAGTCATTCTCAGGAATAAAGCATATCTCTTGACTTTCTCTGCCCTGGGCTTTGGGAAGATTTAATTCTTGGGCTTTTTTTACAACCTGCTCTTTTTTCTTACTGCCAAGTGGCATCAAAGCTTTTTGGATGTGTCTCTGGTTTAAAAGATACAGAAAATAGGACTGATCTTTTTTTTTGTCCCTGCCTTTTTTTATATAAAATTCCGGGGAGTTTGACTTTTTTTCGATCCTTACATAATGCCCGGTGGCAATGTAGTCAGCTCCTATTTTTTTACTTTCCTCTAAAAGAACATTGAATTTTAAATAAGGATTGCACTTCACACAGGGATTTGGAGTGCGCCCTTGAGAGTATTCTTTGACAAAATAATCAATGATCTGGCTTTTGAATTTTTGGCTTAAATCAATTGAAAAATGTTCAATACCCAAGGAATCAGCGGTCTGTGCGGACATCTGTTCTGATTGGTCATGGTTTTTCTGAGAGGAGTCTGGCAGCATTTTCATGTAGATTCCCACCACTTCAAATCCTTTTTGTTTTAACAGCGCTGCTGATACAGAGGAGTCGATACCTCCGCTCATTGCCACTAGCACCTTTTTCTTTTTATTCATATTATTCATAAAATATGTATGCGTTTCCATAAATACACAACCTTCTCTATTATATTACATTAAAAAAAAATTTGAACTTTATATGAAATTCAGGTGTGGCTTGTGCGGATAAGGGCAAGGGATGAGGAATCGAGGGCTGATCGGGTTCAGGTTGACTTTCAATATAAGGGCATTTATGCTAAAATTTTTTCAGTCTATTATGTAAAAGGAGTCAATATGTCAGGACACTCTAAATGGCATTCCATAAAACACAAAAAAGCAGCGCAGGATGCAAAAAGAGGAAAAATATTCACCAAAATAATCAAAGAAATCTCTGTAGCCGCTCGAATGAAAGGCGGAAATCCCGATAAAAACCCGAGGCTGCGTCAGGCCATTGACCATGCCAAATCAGTGAACATGCCGTCGGATAACATAGAACGAGCCATAAAAAAAGGAACCGGCGAACTGGAAGGTGTCAATTACGAGGAAATAGTTTATGAAGGTTACGCACCAGGGGGAGTGGCTGTTTTTATAGAGACAGTAACTGACAACAAAAACCGCACTGTTTCTGAATTAAGGAACATATTTTCCAAACACGGAGGCAATATCGGTGAATCTGGATGTGTGGCTTGGATGTTTGACCGCAAAGGATATATCGTGGTGCCCAAGTCAGAAGCTTCGGAAGAGGATTTGATGAACCTTATTCTTGAAGCGGGGGCTGAAGACATGAGAGAAGATGGAAGCAACTGGGAGATCATCACCGATCCTAATGACTATGAATCAGTAAATAACGCATTAAAAGAACACAATATTACCATGGATACTTCCGACATCAGCTATATCCCTCAGAACTATGTTAAGCTGGAAGGAAAAAAAGCTCAGCAGTGCCTTAAGTTGATTGACGCTTTGGAAGACCACGATGATGTGCAGAACGTCTGGGCCAATTTTGATATTGATGAAGAAGAAATAGAACAGTATTCTAAGTGATGTCACTGCGATTAAAATGAAAATCCTTGGGATCGATCCTAGTTTGAAAGCCACTGGCTATGGAATCCTTGAACAAAAAAATAGTAGTTTGAGAGTTATTAAATATGGAGTCATCAAACCTCCCCAAAAAGCAGCTCTTCTTCATAAGCTCAATGAAATAAAAAATGAACTTGATTCCATAATTAAAAATTTTAAGCCGGATGAAGTCGCTATAGAAAATCTATTTTATGCCCGGAATGTCAAAACCGCTATCATCCTTGGCCAAGTAAGAGGCGCTGCCCTGATTGCTGTGGCTTCCAATCAATGCCCCCTTCATGAATATTCAGCTCTGGAGATAAAAAAGGCAGTGACCGGCTACGGCAGAGCTGATAAAAATCAAGTCCAAAACATGATCAAAACACTTCTCAATTTACAGGAAGAAAAGATTGAAGAAGATGCCTCAGATGCCCTGGCTGCTGCATTTTGTCATCTTAATTCTAGAACTTTTCTTGACAAAATAGAGGGAACATAAATAAATATATAAAGGATTCAAATGATATCATATCTGAAGGGCATCTTGAGGGACAAAAATACTGAAGAAGTGACTCTGGACATCCGGGGAGTGGGGTACTGTGCCGGCATCCCTTTATCGACTTACCTTGCGCTGGGGGAAATAGGAGATGAAGCTGAGCTTTATATTTACACTCATGTGACTGACAGCGCTATTTCCCTTTATGGTTTCTTAACCTTAAAAGAAAAAGAATTATTTCTAAAGCTTATTAACATAGCAGGAATCGGACCCAAAATAGCGCTCAATATCCTTTCAGGAATAGGTGTCTCTGACCTGGAAGATGCCATCAACAAAAGTGATATAGACCGGATATCCCTGGTCCCAGGAATCGGCAAAAAAACAGCCATGCGAATTGCCCTGGAGCTGCAGGGAAAACTCAAAGATAAAGAAAAAATACTGACTCCCAGGACATCCAAAGAAAAAGAAGAACTTTTGTCTGCTCTGACCAATATGGGATTTAAAAGAAAAGATGTTTATGAAACCGTGGATGAGGTGGTAAAGAAACTGGGAAAAGAGGCAGGATTTGATACACTTCTAAAGGAGAGCCTCAGGAGGCTCTCCAGATTATAAAAAGCATCAAATAAAATATGCCATTTAAAGTGAAATGAATAAAGAAAAAAAACCAAGCACGGTTCTGAATCCAGTTCGAACCAAAGAGGACCTCAAATTTGAGGACAACCTTCGTCCGGAAAATTTCAATGAATTTATCGGCCAGGAAACCATAAAGAAAAAGCTGAGCATTTTCATCAAGGCAGCCATAAAGAGGAAGGAAAATCTTGACCATGTGCTGCTCTACGGACCTCCAGGTCTGGGAAAAACCAGCCTGGCTTTTATCATTGCCAGACAAATGGGAGTGGGGATAAAACCCACGGCTGGACCGGTCATAGAAAAAACAGGCGACCTTTCTGCAATCCTGACAAACCTTCAGAACAAAGAAATCCTTTTCATTGATGAAATCCACCGGCTTCATCCCTCTGTGGAGGAAATCCTCTATTCAGCCATGGAAGATTTTAGCCTTGATATTGTTATCGGTCAGGGCCCCAGCGCCCGGAGTCATAAACTCAAACTTAAAAAATTCACTCTCATTGGAGCCACCACCCGGGCCGGACACATCACAGCTCCTTTACGAAGCCGGTTTGGTATCATCAACCGCCTTGACTACTATAATGAAAATCATTTAAAAGACATCATCAAAAGATCAGCTTCAATCTTAAATGTGAGCGTCACAGAACAGGGAGCTCACCAGATAGCCAAAAGGTCCAGAGGGACCCCCAGAGTGGCCAACAGACTGCTGAGAAGGGTCAGGGATTATGCGGATGTGGTGGCTGATGGAAAAATAACATCCGAAGAGGCCGTGAAAGCCCTGGACATGATGGAGGTTGACTCCATGGGTTTGGACGATGTGGACAGAAAGATATTATCCATTATAGTTGAGAATTTCTCAGGAGGACCTGTGGGAATCAATACCATTTCAGCAGCCATAGATGAAGAAAAAGAGACCATTGAATCTATTTATGAACCTTTTTTGATGCGCATCGGATTTCTCGAACGTACCACCAGAGGCCGATGTGTGACTCAAAAAGCTTATAAGCATTTGGGTTATAAAATCGGCTCTTCAAATCCTCAGGAAACTTTATTCAAAGACGACCAGGAATCATGACCCAACTCTAAATCCTTTGTAAAAACTTCCCATGGAATTAAAAGATTTTGACTACAATCTTCCCAAAGAATTAATCGCCCAAAAACCTTTACCCAGAAGAGAACAATCACGGATGATGGTGGTGGACAGAGCTAAAAAAGAAATCAAGCATGCCCAATTCAAGGATTTTCCGAAATATCTTCAGAAAAAGAATTTACTGGTGCTGAATAACACTAAAGTCATTCCCGCCAGAACTTGGGGAAAAAAAGGCGAAAGTGATATTGAATTTCTTTTTCTAAGAGAATTAGAACCCAAAACCTGGGAGGTTCTCTGCCGCCCCGCAAAAAAAGTAAAAAAAGGGAATCAACTCATTTTTTCTTCCTCCCTTCAAGCCAAAGTTATAAAAAAAGGAAGTGAAGGACGGCGTGTTCTTCAATTCCCAACCAAAAAAGTTATCCATGAATTAAATAAAATCGGTTATGCCCCGCTTCCTCCTTATATCAAAAGAAATAAATCAGAGAAAAGCCTCAAAGACTTTGACCTAAAAAGATATCAAACAGTGTATGCCCAAAAACAGGGTTCTATTGCTGCTCCCACAGCCGGACTTCATTTCACGCAAGAGATTTTTGAAGAGATCAGAAACAAAGGGGTTCCTTTCACCTTTATCACTCTGGATGTGGGTCTGGCTACTTTTCAGCCGGTCAGAGTGAAAAACATAGAAAACCACAAAATGCTCACAGAATATTTTCATATAAGTGAATCGTCAGCCAGGATGATAAAAAAGGCCAAACAGGAGTTAAAGTCTGTGGTCTCAGTCGGCACCACCACAGTAAGAGCCTTGGAAAGCGCGGCAGGAAAGAATGGGATTAAATCCGGTACTCATTCAACAGATCTTTTCATCTATCCGGGTTACCAATTCAAAATCGTGGATCGACTTCTAACCAATTTTCATCTCCCTTGCTCTACCCTGCTTATGCTCACTGCTGCGTTTGCTGGCTACGATCTACTTATGGAAGCCTATAAAGAAGCCGTGAAAAGAAAATATAGATTTTTCAGCTATGGCGACTGCATGTATATAAAGTGAAATTTAGATTCGTCTTGTGCTTTTTGTTTTTGACAAAAGGCATGGCTTGTCATATAAAGAAATAGAATGAAAAAGGATCAAACGGGATGAGTAAAGAAAAAGAAGATGAATTGAATCCTGCTGAAAAAGAAATGCTGGATAACATCCTGCGCGACAGGACCGATGCAGAGACTTTTAAAATCACTATTGAATTCGGATACAAACCCACTAAAAAATATCAAAAAGCCGTGGAAATCTCAAAAAAGCTTCCCACCTATAAAGAAAAAGGAAGCGGAGAGAGAATCCGTCATTCAGTGACCTTCACTCCTAAAGAAGCAGAGAGCCTGTTTCAGGTCTTTAATATCGTGGTTGACTGGGCAAAAACTGATATTTATGTCAACCATAAAAAGCTCCCCTATGCTCATTCACTATGGGTCCCTCTTATGTGGTTTTACAGAGTTTAGCTCTTCTCTACTAAGTAATCTCTTCCATTTTTGCGGTAAAATGACGCAAATAAGGAGCTTCATGGACCATTTTAAATCCCCTAATGTGAATTCGCTTTTTATAAGTCTGAATAACAGCATCAGCGATAAAATTAAGATGAGACAGCGTGTAGACTCTTCTGGGAACAGCTAACCGCACCAGCTCCAGTTTTGGAAAAGTCTCTTTCCCTGTTTTTTTGTCTCTTTTCCCAAACATCACGCCCCCGATACCAACGGTTCTGATTCCTGCTTCCCGGTAAAGGGCAATAGTCAGTGCCCAGGCAGGATACTCATGTCTGGGGATATGAGGGAGAAATTGATCGGCAAGCAAATAAACCGCATGTCCTCCGGGAGGAGAGTACAAAGGAATGTCTGCTTTTTTGAGCTTTTTCCATAAATATTCAATCTGACCAATACGGTGTTTTAGATACTCCACATCCAACACTTCTTTAAGGCCGCGGGAAACAGCTTCCAGATCCCGGCCAGCCAATCCTCCATAAGTGGCAAATCCCTCACTTCGGATCAGATTGTATTTGAGCTTTTCAGCCAATTCATCATCATTGACTGCCACAAACCCGCCAATATTAACCAGTGCATCCTTTTTGGCGCTCATGGTGGCTCCGTCCACATAGGAAAAAGTCTCTTTCACAATCTCCGAAATGGATTTTTTGGAATATCCGGACTCATGTTTCTTAATAAAATAGGCATTTTCAGCAAACCGGCAGGCATCCAGATAAAAAGGAATTCCATGTTTTTGGCATATCTGGCTTACATTTCTGATATTGCCCAAAGATACAGGCTGTCCCCCTCCACTGTTATTGGTTATGGTGACCATCACAAAAGGGATGTTTTCGGGTTTTTTCTCTTTAATAAAGGCCTCCAGTTTCTGGAGGTCCATATCCCCTTTAAAAGGGATATCCGCATCCGGCTCATAGGCCTTATCCTGAACCAAATCCGCGCAAACCACTCCCCTGTTCTCAAGATTGGCTCGAGTGGTGTCAAAGTGAATGTTATTGGGAACATAATGGCCTTTATGAGTGGTGACCTCAAAAAGAATTCTTTCCGCAGCCCGCCCCTGATGGGTGGGGATCACATGTTTAAATCCACAGATATCCTGGACAGTTTTTTTAAAATGAAAAAAATTACGTGAGCCTGCATAGGACTCATCACCGGTCATGATGCCAGCCCATTGATGATCGCTCATGGCTGATGTCCCACTGTCTGTCAAAAGGTCAATAAATACTTTTTCCGAAGGAATCGTGAACACATTATAACCAGATTCGATAAGAGCTTTTTCCCGTTGTTTTCGGGTAAGTTTTTTAATCGGCTCAATGGTTTTTATTTTATACGGCTCTAAGGGATAATCATATTCATTCACCCTTGCCTCCTTTATGTTTCTTGTTTGCTTTCTCTCTAGAAAGAAACCAGGTTTTTAAATTCTTTGTAGCGCTGCTCTATTTCAGAGCCGGTCACAGACATTAACCGATCTGTGCCAAAATCTTCTATGGTGAAGGAAGCCATCACACTTCCATAAACAGCTGCTTTTCTTATGTCCTTCTCCTCAAAGGAATTCACTTTATCCAGATATCCTAAAAATCCGCCGGCAAAACTGTCTCCAGCTCCAGTGGGGTCCACCACATCTTCACAAGGATGAGCCAGCATCCCTGAAATAAATTCATTTTCGATGATGATCACTCCGTGTTCGCCTTTTTTGATCACCACAAAAGAAGGACCTAAATTAAGGAGATTTCTTCCTGCTTTGATCAGATTGCTCTCTCCGGTGATCTTTTTGACCTCTTCATCATTGCCAAAGAAAATATCCACCTTTTTGATGACTTCTAACAAGGATTCATGTCTCTTGTCTATATACAATTTGATGGTATCCATTGCTGTTATTTTAGGATTTTCCACCTGTGAGAGAACATCCAACTGAAGTGCCGGGTCAATGGTTCCCAGAAACACGATATCTGCTTTTCTGTACTCTGGAAGCAGGTCAGGCTTGAAATCCCGGAAAACATTTATTTCTGTTTTAAGTGTTGTTCTCTGGTTTGGATCTTCTCCGTAACGCCCTTCCCAAAAAAAAGTCTTTCCTTTTGTTAAGACCAATCCTCTGGTATCTATTCCTTTTTGATTAAACGCCTCTATCATCTCTTTGGGAAAATCCTCTCCAGCCACTGAAACAATCTTGGTGTCTGTAAAATAGCTGGCTGCTAAAGAGGCATAAGAACAAGAACCGCCTACAATTCTCTCTCTTCGGTCAAAAGGAGTTTCTATGGTATCAAAGGCTATGGACCCTATTATGACTAAACTCATTGATTCACTCCCTTTCTACTTAGTTTTGAATGTTTATTTTGGAATCTGATGTTTCTACGATCATTTTCGCTTAATCTTGCTCACGATGGGAACTTGAGCTGCTGGAATAGAAATAATATAATTTAAAAAACCCCCAGTCAATGATAAATCCCTAAAAGGAGAGATAACACCTCTCTTCCCCTTGGTATTAAATATCTAGCTGCTTCATTCTTTAGACATTTCTATCGAATTCGGATGCTCAGCCCGATTCTGAGCTGAAAACCGGATAAATCCAAATGGAAATTTTTTACAGCAACCTTTGTTTTGGCTCTATAGGCACCCAGCCGTTTCCCTGAAAAATCTCCCCATTCCCTGCTCAAAGACACAGAGCTCAAACCCCAATAGCCTTCCCAAGAATCAGTCGGCTCACAGATTTGAGGAGCATTGCTGTCTGAATAGCAGTAGTCATAAACTCCTGGGCCAAAAATCCGACCTGCCTTTTGAAAGGAGTATCCGCTTTCAATAAAAAGCCCTATATTCCGCACAGCCAACCACTCCGCTCTGACTCCGGTTCCTAAAGAATAACCTATTCCTTTTCCTTTATACTCATATTCCTCTATGCTTTCTTCCCAGTACTCATAAATGTTAGTTTCTGTAAAAGTATGTGTGCCACTAAACCGAAACCGGGCAAATAAAAGTCCACCTGTTACAAAACCTTCCAGAAGCAGGGAACGAGATAAGGGGATTGCATAATGAATCCCCATAAAAGGAGTGTATCCTTTTATGGAAATCGATAAAGGCGAAAGCTCAAGGACCCGGATATAATCTTCAACAAAATGAGGCTCATCAGGAATAGCAGAACGGACCTGATAAGAATATTTGATATTTGAGATTTCTTCTTTTGATATGTATTGAAATCCCAAGGAAAAAGCCACCCGCTGTGAGGTAGAAAACTTAATTCTGAAACCAATCGGAAAGGCGTTATTAATTTTCTGGAATTCCCCTGTTTTTGATCCGGTAAAATGGAAATAATCGCTGTATGCAGAGCTGTAATGCTGATACCGATCTTTGTAGTACCAGTCATAGAAATTTTCTGAATACTGCGCTCCTGTATGAAGATCAGATGGACTCAAAGTTGAATATCCTCCATAAATTTCAAATATTAATTTATTTTTCTTATTGTTTTGTTCTCTTTGCTTCTGGAATTTGTGTTGGATTTGAGAGTCACTTTCTTGGTGATAACTATAGGCATATAAAGAATTGACGCTGGCCATCAGGACCATAACAAGAATCAATACCAAAAAATGTTTTATTCTTAAGAACCATTGGTGTTTTTTTTTAAAAATATTCATTATCTCCACTACTTTCTCAAATCTTTTTTAATTAATTCATGATAAGAATCAGTGTAATCAGGATAATCAGCATTCCCATTATAGAGCCAGTTTATGAATTCATTTTTCATGTCTATTCCTGAATAGCTTTTGAGATAATCAAGGAAACCAAAAGTGGTGAAAGGCGCGAAAGAATAATTCAGGTGAAGATAGCTGAGAAATGCAATCATCTCCTGCCGGCCCCCAAGTCTTTCAGCCACAGCCTGCATGATGTGGCTTCCTTCATTATAAGCTCTAGAATCAAACCCTACTGATATGGGGGACCTTCCTCCCACCCAGTTGGACACGTAGCTGGAAGACATGGAGTAAAAATCTGGATCCACTGAATGCTCATACCATTCATTAATAGCTTCATCCATCCAGGTATCCCGGTAAGTCTTAGCCACAGTGCTGCAGCCAAAGTACATATGAAACACCTCATGTTTGAGAGCCTCAAGAGAGGAAATTGCTGCCCCATAATATTCCATTCCACCGTATATGGAGGTCAAAAAGACACTCAATCCCCTGGGCATGGGAAAGGGGCCTAAGTTCTCTTCCAATTCAGGAAGCCATTCTTCCAGCTGTGCAAAAGCCTCATCTATAGAATCTCCATTTTCAAAGGCAGCCATGCGCACAGGAATTCCATTGATTTCCTGCTCTTCATAAACAAAATCCTCTTCCGGAACCAGAACAAACATCACAGTATAGGAAGCCACTTCCTGCTCTGTCTCCAACCGCCAGTGTTGTGTTGAGAGAGAATCTATTTTCTTAACCAGGCCGGAACCCAGGAAAACATAAGGTTTCTGACCGTGAACTCGAAAATCCAAGACATGGCGGCACAGCTCTTCAGGACTGTTCAGAGTGGGGAATCGCTCTTCATTGCCTCTCCCTTGCAAGTCATGAACAACTGGAGAAAACCGAGGATAATCTTCAGGCAGAAAAAGACGGTAGTTTATTTCCAGAGTGTGGTCTATGTTTTCCGGAAGATTTCTCTGGAATTCTATGGCTTTTTGAGCCGAACCTTCAAACTCGACAACTTGGATGTCAGAAATGTCATAAAAATTCAGATTTTCTCCATTCAGTTTGATTTTAAGGATAGAGTCATATCGGAGAGCCGGATCAAAGTGTATTAAAGGAATGGTTTGTCCAAGTCTCATTTGAAAAATAATTGAAGCCTTTCCTTCAGCATAGCTGTCATCCGGATAGTAATCAAAAATAACTGTGATCTCTTTAATATCAATCCGGAAGGTCTCAGCCAAGAGCTGGTCTAACTCAGAATAAGGGGTAGTATCATCAAGATTTTCGGCTAAAACAGATTGGTTTGAATAGGCCAAAGCCGAAAAACTGATCAAAAAACAAAAAAATACGTATTTAAAAATTCTCATTCTTATGTTTCCTCAAGATGACAAATGTCTTGCTAATAAGACATCTATTTCTCTTTGGGTAAATACTTATTGATAATGAGACCTAATTTTTTCCGTATAAAAGGCGATATTTTGCTGGGGTCTGTGACAATGCAGTTTTTTAAAGCGTGCTGGCATTCACACTTTAATTCGTGAGGCTCTGGAAGTTCTTTAACCGCTCTCTTAATAATATTTTTGGCGTTCTGTACATTTTTTTTCATGTTATCCAGAATCATTTCCACTGATACATGTCCCTCTGTTTCATGCCATACATCATAATCTGTTATCAGACTCATGCTGGTATAGCAGATCTCAGCTTCCCGGCACAATTTTGCCTCAGTGGCGCTGGTCATTCCAATCACATCACATCCCCATTTCCGGTATATTTGAGACTCGGCAATGGTTGAGAAATGAGGTCCCTGGATACATATATAGGTCCCCTTCTCATGGACTCTGATTCCCAAACTTTTACCAGTTTTATACAAAACACGCGACAACTCAGGACACACTGGCTCAGCAAACCCGATATGAGCGACCAGTCCTTGTCCAAAAAAAGTATTTTCCCTGAAGGTTTTGTCATAGAACTGGTCTGGAAAAACAATATCTGTGGGTTTTATTTCTTCCTTGAGAGAGCCGACTGAATTGACTGAAATGATGCGGCTCGCCCCAAGCATTTTAAATCCATAGATATTAGCCCTGTAATTTATTTCTGAGGGGCCCAGTCTGTGGCCTCGGCCGTGTCTGCTGAGAAAAGCAATCTTTTTTCCCTCCAGAACTCCTGTGACATAGGCATCTGATGGCATTCCAAAAGGAGTTTCCAGTTCCACTGATTTAAGGTTCCCTATCCCCTCCATTTCATAAAGACCGGTTCCTCCCAATATCCCAATATCAGCAGAAAGACTATTCTTATTCTCTGTATCTGTCATAACTCCTCCTTATGTAATCCAGGTTAATTAAGCTTTATATATATAATTAATATGGGCTGAAATCAAGAAACAAGCAAAATCACAGTGAGTTTGGATTATTCACGAGCCAAGGTTGTTGCAGATGCGAGGCGCAGGCATGAAGTCGTGGTATTTCACTTCGAATGCCCTGTAACGAAGCAGATGCAGCAAGATCGGCTCGCCTCAACGGTTAAAAAATGGCGATTAAAATTAATTATCAAAACAAGAAAATAGTTCCAATCGACTTTTTTGAAAGAACCTTGTATATCGCTGATAATAAATTGATAATAAAAATATCGCCATTTTTTTATGAATAAGTCATGGAAGTTTTCCTGCTTGAGGTTTGAGCATAATTCAGTTATTCTATTGTCCAAGGAAATTGTCATGAACACAAGAGAAAATTTATCCCAAGCAAAGAATCTTCTTTTACAGGCCAACAACATCATTGCCTTCACTGGATCCGGAATATCATCTGAATCTGGGATCCCCACCTTTCGGGGCAAAGATGGATTATGGAAAAAATTCAGAGCACAAGACCTGGCCACTCCCCATGCTTTTTCCAACAATCCTAAATTGGTTTGGGAATGGTATGACTGGCGCAGACAAATAATTGCCAAAAAAGAGCCCAACCCAGGACACAAAACTCTGTCCCAATGGGAGAAACTCTTTTCTTCATTTTATGCGGTCACCCAAAACATAGACGGACTTCATCAGAAAGCCGGTTCTAAAAAAGTCATTGAACTGCACGGGAATATCTGGAAATTGAGGTGCACCGAAGAAGGAACTA